>JBLIIJ010000050.1:0-27623 GCA_047635055.1 Cyclobacteriaceae bacterium
GACTGAGTACGCCCCACATGAATTGGCTTGAGCACATTACGATAAATAGGTGATAATGGATTGTTGCCAAGGATATATTTTATATCATAAAGTAGCAGCTCCTGATGCTGTTGCTCATGATTAAGGCCCACCTCAAATAGATAATTGAGGTCGTCATCAAACTCAATTTGATCAAAAAGCTCTTGAATATGTTGATCTACATAAGCTCTGTAATCAAATATTTGATCTACTGTAGGTCTTGTTAAATGCCCTCTTTGTGCTCTCGACCATCGATCGCCAGCAGAGATATAATAGCTGTTGAATAAGTAAGGAAAATTCTTATCGAACAAGAGATAATCGGTAAGATATTTACTTAAAATAAATATTTCAAAAAACCATGTAGTGTGGGCCAAATGCCACTTCGGAGGACTCACATCCATGGTAGGCTGAATCACAAAATCTTCCTTTTCTAAAGGCTCACATAAATATTTGGTCTGAGCTCTGACTTTTTTATATTTAGTCAGAAGTTCTTCCGGTTTTATCTTTAAACTAAAAGAAGGATGGGACATGAATAATTTCTATGGATAAGATTTGACTTTGAAAGATAGCGTTTTGTCAAGTACATAAAAAGTAAAAGTGACCCTTCTACTTACAGACGACAAGTTCAACCATTTAACCAACGTTTAAATGCTCCAGAGCGTTCTACGCTAACAATTACATCCATACTGTTCGGCGCAGGAGGATCAAGATCAATTTTAACTCTGCTTTTAGAATAGGCCAACATAGTTTTAATAGCAAGGAATGAAATAATAAATTTTCTATTAATTCTATAAAATTTCTTTGGGTTTAATGCTTCCTCCAACTCTCCCAAATTATTATTGATAATATGCTGTTGCCCAATTTTTGTGACCAGATAAGTGTATCTGTCTTCACTGAAAAAATAGGCTACTTGAGTCTCAGGTATAGATTTAATTCGTTCGCCAAGTGTAATAAGAAAACGCTCTTGGTAGGCTGGTGTTGTATTAGGATCAAGCGCTTCTAATAGTGAATCAATATCATATCTTTTAGTTGCCTTGGTCCAAGTTTTGTATTTATTGATAGCCAATTCAAGTTCTTCTTGGTCTATTGGCTTTAGCAAATAATCAATACTATTTTCTTTGAATGCTCTTATTGCATATTGATCATATGCAGTGGTCATAATAATTGGCGTATCTATTTTAAGTTGATTAAAGATCTCAAAACTTAAACCATCACCAAGTTCTATGTCGGAAAGAATCAGGTCAACGGAATTGTTGGACAGCCATTCAACGGCAGTCTTCACACTATCCAACTTAACGGAAACGCTTAATAAACCACTTTGATCTATAGAAAGCAATGTTCTTTCTAAATCTTCTGCCGCTAAGGGTTCATCTTCAATTATTGCAATTCTCACAGTGCTAAATTTTGTTAAATTTAAGATACCACTAATCTCTCAATAAAGGAATTTTCACTAGATAATGATCGTCAATTTGTGAAAATTCTAATTCCTTTTCCGTGAGTATCGAAAACCTTTGTTTCAGATTTGTTTGTCCTATTCCAAATGATTCATCCTTGACCGTTTTGGGTTGAAAATTATTTTTTACAATAATCCAGTCTCTATCATTAAAAACATCGACGTGAAGTGGATTCTCCTTAGTTGCGATATTATGCTTCAAAGTATTTTCAACCATTAACTGAAGCGCTGCAGTTGGGATTTTAGCATCTAAATATTCTTCAGCTACATCGCATTTGAATGTGAATGCCTCCTTAAAACGAATATTCTGAAGATGTAAATAGTCTCTCAAGAACTTCAATTCCTCATGGAGACTCACAACATTTTCAATTCTGTGATCAAGCAAGTAGCGATAAATATTACTGAGCTTTCGCACAAAACTTCTGGCTTCCAAGTTATCCGAAACCAACGCACTTAACGTATTAAGACTATTGAATAAAAAATGTGGGTTAATTTGATTTTTTAGACTTTCTAGTTGAGCAACAATCTTATCTTTTTCACGACGCTCAGACACTACGAGCAATTGTTTATTGATTTTTTTTAAATCAAAAGTATCTAACGCCCTTTTAATAATGATTTGCATCTCATCGTAGGTCCAAGGCTTAGATATATAGAAATAAATATGCCCTTTATTAATTGCGCTTATGACTGTCTCCATATCGGCATAACCTGTCACAAGAATTCTAATCGCGTCATCGTTAATCCCGATCGTCTCCATGAGGAATTCGATTCCTGACATTCGTGGCATTCGTTGATCCGTCAATATGATCGATATATCAGGATTGGCTTTTAAAATCTGTAATCCCTCTTCACCAGACGTTGCTGTAAGAATCTCATATTCACGACGAAATACTGAACGGAAATAATCAATATTTCCTTTTTCATCATCTACATATAAAATTTTTACCTCTTGATTCATAGATTACTCCTCAGCTTTGGACCTTATTATGAGCATGGTGAAAATGGATATCCCTAAAACGAATATCATAAAAATCATTACTTGCTTTAATAAAACTGGGTCGTGACCATCAGAATCATTAGAGATCAATATAACTATTACGCCGAGTACGGCGACTAATAATCCTCCGTAAAAACAGAAGTTTTGAAGAAATTTTACCATTCAATTTTTATTGTAACTTAAACAAAATCCACTCAACACGAAATACCAACTTTTCTAATTCTTTTTTAGATCAATCATCGAATAAACACGTCGAATGAAAAAATTTTCGCTCCTGAACTATTCTTTAAATTTGAGAATGAACAAACCAAAGAATAAAAACATAAGCCGCATTTTTTGCGCGATAGCTCTTAATTTTTTACTACAGTTTGGTTACAGTCAAGATCGATTTGCGACGAGCGAAGGTACTGTTCTTTTTGATGGTTATGACCCTGTTGGCTTTTTTACGAAGGATATTTTGAAAGGAAAAACATCAATTTCTACTTTATTTAAAGGAAGATTTATCTATTTCACCAACGAAAGAAATAAAGAGCGGTTTCTGGAGAATAAAGAAAAATATTTCCCAGGGTACGGCGGTTGGTGTGCTATCGCAATGACAGACGGGATTTTTGTTTTGCCTGATTATACCATGTACAAGATCCAAGATGGCCAATTACTATTTTTTCGCAGAAAAGCCTATTTCAATGGGCTTACCCTTTGGGATAAGAACCCGGAAAACAACAAAATGAAAGCTGATCTGCAATACAATAAATATTTTTGATAATGAAAGGTCAAGCTTTTATCATCATCAGAAATGGCCTCCTCAATAAACGCATGGTGAAAAAGGTATCCAACTTATTCACATTTCAACTCATCTACAGGATTGATTAAAGAGGCTTTCATTGCATGGTGAAAACGGTAGCAAAGGACACTATTAAGGTTACTATACCAGCAAACATAGATGGCCATAAAGAGATGCTGATTCGATAAGCGAAGCTATTTATCCATGCGCCTAGCAGCAGGTAGGTAATCGGTGTTGCAATGACGACAATCACTATCAGATAAATAAACTCTTTTGATAGTAAATTAAGGATTTGAATTATGATGATGGCTAGCGCTTTTCGTTCACTTATTTCTTTTATTCGCCGCTTCACGCTAAAAGTAGTTAAGCCAAAAAGTCCAAGACATGCCACCAATATTGTTAAAAAGGTAAATACAATTGTCACAGCGCTCAACTTTCGCTCTGACTTATAAGAATCTGACAACCGGTCATCTAGAAAAAAAAAATCTAAAGGCCTGTTTGGCATTGTTGATTTCCAAGTCGATTCCAAGTCAGTCAAGGCCTCTTGCATGCGGCTCCCCTCAATTCTCACCACCCTATATTTCAAGAAAAGATTGAATGCTAATGGTCGCCTATTCTACCTAAGAACTAAAGGGCCTTTAGGATAATTCTTCGACACGAAATTATAATTTACTGCTACTCCAACTATTCGGCCTTTTAGCTCATTGCGCAAGTAGTAACGCTTGCCTCTCGCTTTTTTTGATGCCCCCCCAACCCATGCATGATGTCTACAAATTTTTTATTGACCACAAGTATTAGACCATCATCTGTTTGAATATTAAGGTCATAATATTGCCCTGCCACGAAGGTTATGCCCATCGTTTTAAGGTATTCTTTTCGAACACAAAACCGTGGAAATGGGCTCGGCTTTTCCATTCCCTCAAATCTATAATGCCCAACTTGATGTTTTGCGCCTACAATTTCCTCTACAGCTGTATAGATTTGATTGCTGTATTCTGAATTACTGCATTTCTTAAACTTAAATATTTCCAACCGATGCAAGAGCGAGTCAATGACACCATGATCATATGCTCTCCATCAAAGCCAGTATCGTTATTTTGTGAAAAAATCAATTGAGTGATGGCGACCATCTTACCAATTATTAACATTATCGAAAGGGAAAATTGTAACGTGACTATCACTTTTCTAAAGTAGTGGAAGGGGAAAACTGAAATTATAATAACAAACAACACATCAAAGAATGGATGGTTTGTTATCTCGAACCAGACATTATGAAAACAAAAAAAGCTGTTATGAAATGTTATGTTGGATAAGATTAAATGATCCTATTCAACATAAAAATTTCAAAACAGCTTCTGAAAAGAATATTAATTAGCCTACTAAGCCGCTTTTTTTAGTTTCACTTCTGGTCGAAGTTTTACCTCTTTATTTTCTGGCAATTTTATCACACCAGCGAAATTTAATAGTTTTATGACTTGGTACGTAGGATCAATCTCGTGCCATCTCACTCCACCAAAATTAGCTCTTGAACCATACTTATGATGATTATTGTGATAACTCTCTCCCATCATTAAAAAGTCAAATGGCAAAAAGTTTTTTGACGTATCTCCAACTTTAAAATTTGTGTATCCATAAACATGTGCAAACCAGTTGATGATCGCGCCATGAATCGGTGACATTAACCATTGTGCTGGCAGCAATAGCCATAAATACCACGCATCAGCAAAAGCCCAATACATCGCGAAATATGCACCACCCCAAAATAACCTTGAAACCCAAGATCTTGCAAATGCATCAAATGAATGCCAAGCCGGTACCCCGTCCGTAAATCTCTTGTCCACATCCATTTTTCTGGCCGTAATAGCAGAATAGATCGTTTTAGTTTTCCACATCATCTTGAACAATGTTTCATCATACTTTGGAGAATGTGGATCATCTTCGGTATCCGCATACGCATGGTGCATGCGGTGCATCACTCCATAACCATAAGGACTTAGATAGTTGGATCCTTGAAAAATCCAAGTAAGTACAAAGAATACCTTTTCCGTAAACGGACTCATCGTAAATGCCTTGTGGGCAGCATAGCGATGTAAGAAAAAGGTTTGAAAGAATAGCGACAAATACCAATGCGCTATAAAGAAAGAGATAATAATTTCCATTCTATTTATAATATTCAGTTTTCAAAACAGTCAGTACTCCTGACTCATATACTAAGACAGGGCTGTTGCTGTTTTGTGACAGAATATTCAAAAAATATAAAATTTATTTTATTCGGATAGATCTTTACCTCTGATTTGATCCATTAGATCATCGAAGTTTCCTTCTTTTGAAGCCTTATTGATTGCTTCGAGGTATTTTTCCACATCAAAGGTTGATGCTGAAAAACGTTCTGTTTCTTTAGCCAGTTTTTCTTTTGCTCTGGATACTAACTGCCTGCAATGGTCTTTTTTCTTATCAAAGATTTTTTGAAGCTCGTCGTATTCAAAATCAAAACCCTCTCGCAACAAGAATATGCCTCTCTCAAGTGGACCTAACTTTTTATGCAAAACCTGCATAGCAGCACTAATCTCATGCTTAATGTCCATGTGAGAGAAATCAATTTTCTCAAACAAGTCAGGCATTTTTACGGATTCTAAATAATCTTTTTTCTTCTGTTTGAATGAATTAAGATGATTCAGACAGTTATTGGTTACTGATTTGATTAAATAGGCCTTGGTGTTTTCGATCTTGGACTGATCAATAGTCAGGTACTTTAAAAAAGTATCCTGCACAATATCCTCAGCATCATGCATACAGCCCACCATGCGATAAGCGAGTGCTTGAAGCATTGGTTGATAAAGGTTTATGGCTGAACTAGGATTCATGTTTACACAAAGTTAAAGGCTGAAAATTCAATAAACGTATTTTTTCAAGTTATTTGACCAATATTGTAACCCGAGATAAAATTAATAAAAAAACCAGCCTATTTTGCTTGAAATAGTATTTGAAGATGAATCGTACATTGCCATAAATAAGCCCAACGGATTACTTGTTCATAGGAGTAGCATCGCCTCTGATGTATCCATATTTGCTGTGCAAGAGCTCCGGAATCAAATTAATCAGCACGTATATCCCGCTCACAGACTTGACAGAAAGACCTCAGGCGTGTTACTTTTTGCTAAAAATAAAGCTGCTCTGTCAGAAATCAGAAAAATATTTGAGTCCAAAAATATTGACAAGGAATATATTGCCATTGTACGAGGATACACCGAAGATGACGGCACTATTGATTATGACCTTAAAAACGAAAAAGGAATATCAAAAGAAGCAGTTACACAGTATGAAACAATAGAAAGATCTGAGATAGCTGTCCCTCTGGGAAAATTCGTAACATCTAGATACAGCCTCATAAAATTAACTCCCCAAACGGGCAGAATGCACCAGTTGAGAATGCATATGGCGCATATTCTACACCCAATTATCGGTGATCGGTCTCATGGCTGCAATAAACAAAATCGGCACTTCAAGTCCACTTGGAACAGCGAAACAATGTTCTTACATGCACGAAAGCTTCATTTTGTACATCCTCTTACAAAGCAGTCAATCACAATTCAAGCAAATTTTCCAAATGAATTCCTCAGGATCTCTGGAATATTAAAATTCAGTAGTAGTTTTATCTATCCTAAGACACCAAGACCTATGATTAAATGTATAGCCATCGACGATGATCCCATATTTTTGCGGTTGTTAGAAAACTATTTCGAAGAGTTTGATAATTGTGAACTTATTGAAACTTTTAAAAACCCTATCGATGGTGTGATGGCTGTTGTCAAAGCAAAACCTCATGTCTTGCTCATTGATTTGGAAATGCCTTATTTGGATGGTTTTGAAACCTTAAGTACGCTCGAAAATAAACCAAAAATAATCGTCATATCCGCTCATCTCAATCGCCCTAATCTTCCTTCAAACCTAGGCGTAGACAAATATATTAGCAAGTCTGCACTGAAAGATCCTAAAGTTTTAGAAAGTGCATTGGTTGAGTTAATGAGCTAGCGCTTCTTTTCATTAGGTTTATCGCCACGCTTCATTGGAAATTGTAAAATAAACGTTGTGCCTTGGTCAATGACACTTTCTACTTTTATATTTCCCTTATTCATCTCGGTAAATTCGAAAACAAGTTGCAGTCCTAGACCTAATCCCTTTTCTCCTGCAGTGCCGTATTCGCTCTTTTGCTGAAATTTGAAAAGCTGCGATAACTTCTCAGCGGGCATTCCCGTACCTGTATCCGTAATTTTGACTTCCAAAAAATCTCCTCTCTGCACGGCGCTTATCAGCACCTCTCCATTTTCTTGAGTAAACTTGATAGCATTATTTACAATATTTCTTAATACTGTCCTTATGGTATTGATGTCCACGAACATTTTAAGATTATTATCAATCTTATGAATGAAAATAATGTTTTTGGCACTCGCCATATTCACGAATATATCAATAAGCTCATCTATCAATAATTTTACACTCACATACTCAGGATGATATGGAATCTGCCCCTGTTGTTGTAATGACCAGTTTAAAAGACCATCAAGCATGCCCGAAAGATTGTGAACGGAATCATCTATATCATCAGCTAGGCTGATTAACTCGTCGGTAGCACCCCTTTTAGCCATCATTTTTATCAACCGACTGATACCATGAAATGCCAATATGGGTCCTCTCATATCATGGGAGATGATAGAAAAATACTTATCCTTCGTTCTGTTTACAGACTCAAGAGACAGTTTTTGTTTTTCTAGGATCTCGTTGACTCTCGCTTTAGATCTATAGTAACCAAGGATGACCGCTGCCAATATTAGGAGAATAGTTCCGATGATAATGCCTGTGGTGATAATGATTTCACTGTTTCTCTCCCGCTCTTTCAACAGTTCGACTTCAGCCTGTTTTTTAGAGAGTTCAAAAGCACTTTCTAGATTCTCTATGCGCCCATAAACCTCTTCATTGGTAATGCTGTCTTTAAGATTTACATATTGCTGATGATATCTAAATGCCTCCTCATAATTAGCATTCATGGCATAAATGTCAGCCAATCTTAAGCTGTTGTCGCGTGCTTCTGTTTTGAAACCATATTTCGTGGCTATTGACATGGAAGAATCCGCAAAAAACTGTGCCTCTTCTAATTGGCCTTGCTTCTGATATATATGTGCCATGTAGCTTAAAAAGATGGCTATTGCATAATGATCCTCCAACTTCTCCAGTTGTCTGATGGAAGCGCTTACATTAGCTTCAGCCAACGCTAACTGACCAAGTTCGGCTTGCACCAAACCTATATTTCCCAGATTGTAAGCCAGACCTGAGGGGTCGTTCCCTATCAATTCGTAAATCATTTTTGACTGTTCAAAACAGACCAAGGCGGAATCATACATTTTAGAGAGATAATACTCATCTCCCATATTCAGTAAAGTAGTAGCCAATAGCGTGCTATCAGAGTCGCCGAGCTCTTCCAAGCTTTGCTGATAATAGACAATGGCAATTGGGTGATTCCCGACTACAGAGTAAACATCCGCCAGTGCCGTATTTGCAGCTGCAAGACCTTGTCTGTATTTCACCCGTTCCGCATAATTCTTAGCTTTAAACAAAGCATAAATGGCCACATCAAAATCACCCAAAAGCCTGTAGGCCTGACCTTGGTTCATGTACGCATGATGTAAATATGAAATATCCTGAATAGCTCGTGCTTCATCCATCAATTGATCAGCATATCTCAATCGGAGCTTAGGGTCAGTGTGATTCTGGGTAATAAGTTTGAGTAATCTCAATCTTGAAGTATCTTCAGGAAGCAATTGATTCAACTCCTGCGTCAGGCTATCGGCCATTTTTTGATCTTGCCCATGTACGACCTGCTGACAACCAAACGCTAAAATAATTAGGATCAAAAAGCGAATAAAGAAGTCTTCGGCATACCTCCAACCCATTTTTTTATTTTCCTTTTTGTCTAATACATGCATCCGCTATATTGATTAAGCTATTTGATGAGTTGAAGAAATCGCAGTTGATGCAAATGTTTTGGTCTTTAACCAATAGCCAAATCACATCGATTATTGATTCATTTCAAATTAGGAAATTTAAGATAAATTAAAAAAGAATTTATTCTATCTCAGACCTAGAAAAACTCGTTAATTTCTTCGGTTCCTTTTCTGATACCTGATCAAACAGCGGCAAACGGATAACAAATCGAGTTCCCTCTCCCTCCTCACTTTGCACTTCAATAGAACCATTGTTCATTTCTATGAACTCATACACCAGCTGCAAACCTAGGCCAAGACCTTTCTCTCCCGACGTGCCATAGGTAGATTTATTTTCACTCAGGTTAAAAAGTCTGTCTACCTTCTCTTGGGCCATTCCTACCCCTGAGTCTATCACTTCGATTTTGGCGGTTGCGTCATCAATACTTGTATGCAGGGAAACACTTCCTCCATCTTCGGTGAATTTCAATGCATTACCAATAATGTTTCTAATGATCGTCTCGGTAGTATTTCGATCAACCCAAAGTTCGATTGGCTCATCAAATGTGGCGCTTAGGACTATGCCTTTTGAGGCCGCTGTATTTTTAAACGTCCCTATAAGATCATCCACGATGCTTTTCAGCAAGACTTTTTCAGGCACATTGGGGAAATGCCCTTGCTGTTGCAATGCCCATGAAAGCAGTCCATCAAGCAAATTTGATAGACGCCCCGCAGACTCATCAATATCGTCGGAGAGCTCGAGGAGATAATCCTTTTTATCCTTTTTTACTGCAAACTTAATCATGCGCCCTACCCCTTGGAAAGCACTTATCGGCCCTCTTAAATCATGGGAAATGATAGAGAAAAATTTATCCTTCGTCTCGTTAAGGCGTTCTAGTTCATATTTTTGTGATTGTAAGGTTAAGTTGATGGTCGCCTTGGCCTTATAGTATTTGTAGATAATGCCTGCTAGAATAATGATCGTTAAAGCAAAGGCTGCAATGGCCCAAGATATTATTTGTTGTGTTTTTTTCTCTGCAGTTAACAGGTCTACTTCGGTTTGCTTTTGACCAACTTCAAATTTGGTTCGTAGATCAGATAATTTCTGAACAGTAGCAGCGTTGGAAATACTATCTCTTACTAGAAAATGTTCCTTAATTGAATTTAATGACTCTTTATAGTCCCTTTTAACCTCATAAAGTATTGATAACTGCAATAACCCATCACTTATTTGCTCTTTTAAATCATATTTCTTTGAGATTTGTAATGATTCCTCAAAGGTGCTAATAGCATTATCAGTCTTTCCTTGTAACTCATAAACACTTCCAAGTTGATTCAAGAAGTCTGCCTTTCCATAAGCATCTCCAAGGGGCTCCAACATATTAATTGCAACGAGAAGATCTTTCTCAGCATTTAACAGATCCCCCTTTTTAAATTTAATTAGTGCGGCATTTCCGATTGAATAAGCAATTCCAATTTTCAATCCAATCTCTCTAAATATATTATTGGCTTGCTCGTAATAAGATGTAGCGGAATCATAGTCATTATTTTCATAATAATTGAACCCTGTATTTAAAAGAATAAGGCCTAACTGCTGTCTGTCTCCTGTTTTTTTGAAAATCTTTATTGCCTTATTGTTATAAATAATAGCATTGACGACATCATTATTTCTTCTCAAAAAAGTATTTGATATTTCCCCATATACTTCGCCTAAGCTTTTATTCAAGCCTTCCTTCTCAGCAATATTTGCAGACTCAAAGAGATATTTTAAAGAATTTTCTAAATCCCCTTTCCTACGATATGCCGTACCTAATGAGATATAGCTTTTTTGTAAGTAAAAAGCATCATTGTTCTTTTGCGCTTCTTCTATGAGCAATAAACAAAATTCAATTTGGATATTAGGATCAGTTTCGAAAACTGTAATCAGTCTTAGCAATTCGAGTTGTGCCGAATCATCTTCTATGCTAACTAATTCATTTTTCAATGAATCAGCCTTTTCTTGATTTTGTCCTTTCGCTAAAAACGTAACAAAAAGAAAAACTAAGAAAAACATTCTTTTTATAAATATTGAATTATTCATTAATTGTATTTCAAATCAACTGTTGTTAATCCTGTGGAAGTTTAATCGTTGGATCAAGTGTCTGAGTACTCCCTCCATCTATATTATATTGAATATCATATGCAAAAAAAGATGGGTCATCTTTCGTTGCTCCGGAATCTTGAGGTACACCGGAGCATTCTGTTTTCGTCACATTCGTTGGTTTGGTTTTCCACGTATCTTTCCACTTCCCTTTAGATAGCCGCTCACCATCTTTTTTGGAAAGGTTTTTTATTTTTATTTTAGTGAGTGCGGTGTCCGAAGAAGACTTGGTCCAAATAACAAGATCCCCTGAATTCGCATTCACTTGAGTATATATATCAATTGGCGAAAATGATCTATCGTCTAATGAATAACGTAATTGACCTGAGTCGTACTTCAAATAAATAGTAACTGTTGCCATAATTATTAAAAAAATATTGGTGTGAAATAATTTTACAACTCTAATATATATCAAAAGATATAGTCATGGAAACCAACCAAACCCATTTTCACATTATTCGTAAATATTTGGACAAAGTATCCGTTACGTATTTTTATCTAACTCCGAATTGGCACCAACAAAAAAGGCATAAAAAAAGCGATGCTTTCACACCGCTTTATCTTTAATCCAACACTGGTCGTCCACAACTGGCTATTGTATATCTATCTACTGCTTAGTTTTCTATTGTTCTTAAATTCTTTTGGAATAAATACCTGTAGCTCAACAATTTTGAGACTTGCTTATGGTTTTTCGCTGGTTTTTCAATATTCCTTTCTAAATGACCAATCATCTTTGTCATACATTCATTCAACAAAAGCTGCTCTTCCATGTCTAAATCATGTAAAATCTCGAATTCTTGGTTGTTGGTAAATGATGAAGGCATGCGCAGTATTTTGCTGTTATTATAATATTACAATACAAATATGTGGATAATAATAACCTTTAAATGTTTTAATAGAGTGAATGCGAATATTCTGAGATAACCATAGCATTTTGAACGTTAAAAAAATAAGTACTTCCATTATCGTTCAGCGTTTGGGTCAACCCATTGAGAAACTCCATCCACAGAGCAGGTCACTTCGAAAAACAGGTACAACCGAGAAGTTTTCCCTTAAGACCTGCAAGTTCATTTCAATATGGGCATGATCATGTATGTAGCATGGGATTCCATTCTTGCTCGTCCTTCACAAACTTAAATGACGAAACGAGCTTATGTCCCTTTTTTATAGCTCTTGCCAAACGATCTACTTGCTACTTATCTCCTCTTTTTAAAAATTCAAATATGACCCTTCTATTTTCCTCAGGTTTTTCAACCATAGACATGTGACTTGCACCTTTGATGACTCGAACAGAGGAATGCTCCATTCTCGATGCATAAAAATCTAGTCTTGTTGGTGGACATTCATCAAACTCGCCACCTGTAAGTAAAACAGGAATATCAATATTTGTCAGACTCTTCAATAGACTCGTTTCTTTGAGCGTTCCTGAGCAATTAAACTCCGTATTTCCCCACATGTAATTATACACACGCGTGCCCATGTATTTAAATGTGCTATCTACTAATCGATGTGACTTTCGCACAAAATGCTTATCATAAAAAACATTGACTGCAGCGAGATAGGTATCATTGTCAAGATCACCGAGTAATTCATAATGATCAATCGTGTTTTTAACCGCATTGGGCAACAATGATTTCAAGCTATCTGCATCATTGATCCATAGGTTAACATCGAGCAATGGACTTGCTAATATTAACTTATCCACCTTCCTTCCATATTTATCATAATAGGCCGTAGCTAAATATCCTCCCCAAGAATGTCCCATTAGATAGATTGATTTCAAACCGAGATGATTTGTCAAAGCCTCTAGTTCTTCGACGTAATAATTGACATTGTAGGATTCATCATTGTCCGGAATATCGGAACGTCCCGCACCAAGTTGGTCATAGATAATTATTGGAATCGAATCTGATAGCTCTTTGAGAAGCTCCAAGTAATAACTCGGCATCCCAGGTCCTCCATGCAAAATGATTAATGGTGTTTGGTCCTCTTCCCCATTGTAGTGATACCAAATCTGATGATTCTCAAAGGTGAAAAAGGTCTCCGCTGGTATGCCTTTCTCCATACAGCCAAGTAGCAATGCTAAAACCACAGTCCATCCAACTATCGCAAATGTGGTGTTTAGTGAAAATATTTTGAGGCGTAATCTTGCACTGATTCGTTGTAATTCGGCTGTTATAAACCACATCCA
Organism: Cyclobacteriaceae bacterium; assembly: GCA_047635055.1. Classification (GTDB taxonomy): domain Bacteria; phylum Bacteroidota; class Bacteroidia; order Cytophagales; family Cyclobacteriaceae; genus JAVJRN01. The sequence continues at coordinate 13,559 of JBLIIJ010000050.1, forward strand.
TTTCATCATATCAGAAGATATAAATATTCCTCTCAACAATCAAAACCAAGGAGTGAGGGCACGGGATATGAAGTCAGATACGCTCGCTAAAACAAGCATTTAACCTGGAATACCAAAAAGTAACAATCAGACATCAATCTCAAAAGAAATGAAAATACCGATCAGGACGCTCCCAACTTCAGGAAGTCATCCGCTTTCAAATATTCGCCTTTGTTTTTTTTTAATGAATAACCCTAAATTGCCTAAACCAATATCTTCCCAAAATGAAAAAAGCTTTCACATTCTCCTTTCTGACATTAATTGGATTACTGCTTCTGACCTACCTGATTTTTAAACAGGAAGCTTATCAAATGTATAAGGTGGTTACCTTTTTTGAGAAAAGTCAAATTACCAATAACTTTCGTGGAATCAAGGATATTTTTAATACTTCAAAGGTTGAAGCGTCTAATAAAATTGACTTATTGCCGGTAAGTAATTCCAACATTGGGCTCCCACAATACATCCTATATCTGGACAGTACGATCGTTACAAAAGAATATTTTAACCACACGTTGACAGATGGTCTTGTAGTACTTCAAGGAGATTCGATAGTTCATGAATCGTATATGAATGGTTTTACGGAGAAGGATTTTCACATCTCCTGGTCTATGTCAAAATCCGTTATCTCCGCGCTTTTTGGGATCGCTATTGATGAAGGTTCTATCAAAAGCATAGACCAAACAGTCACCGACTACTTGCCAGAATTTGTGGGCACTGGATATGATGGTGTGCGCATTAAAGATGTCTTGCAAATGTCCACAGGAGTTGGTTTCAATGAAGACTATGGTGACTTTTATTCTGACATCAATGTTATGGGGCGCTATTTCGCTTTGGGTATGCCAATGGCCGAATTTGCTAAGACATTAAAACGGGATCACAAACCAGGAACATACAACCAATATGTAAGCATCAACACACAAATATTAGGAATGATTCTGGTCAGTGCGACGGGCGAGTCTATTACTGATTTTATGCAGACGCGACTTTGGGATAAAATTGGTGCCGCTTCGCCTGCGTATTGGATTATCGACAAAGCGAAGATGGAATTTGCCATAGGTGGATTAAATATTACCTTGAGAGACTATGCACGACTAGGAAAACTCTATTTGGATTCGGGCAGATGGAAAGGAACACAAGTGGTACCCGAAGATTGGGTATTGGCCTCTATCACGCCAGATGCCCCACATTTGCTCCCTGGGAAACGAAGCACTTCCAAGAGTGATGAAGGCTATGGGTATCAATGGTGGGTTCCTGAAAGCGGTGAAGGGGAGTTCTATGCTATTGGCATTTATAGCCAATACATATATATCAATCCTGCAAAAGAACTAGTCATCGTCATGCTCTCTTCAAACTTCCATTTCAAAAATGAAAAAACAGGTCTATACAGGAAAGTTGCCTTTTCCCTATTTAGAGATATTGCCTCCTCCTTCTAAAATACCCACCTAGTAAATTCCACATTTTAACGAGCAAAGCATTTGGCTGAGCAAATAACCGATCATTCTTGATGTCTTCTATAATATCCTTGGGCTGTGTATACGAACGAAACCATGAATGTCAGATCACTCATTCGGAAACCAGGTAAGAAAATAATTTTTTCTAAAACGCTAAACGAGCACGCCATCATCGATGAAAAAATGCAGGTACTGTACACCGGCAATATGGTCAGTTATTTGCTTCATCTCTATGAAATCTCCACATCTAACTTATCCCTCACATCATGCACTTAATCAATAAAATATCTCGGACCGCATTTGTATTAATATTTGGCAAAAAAGAAGCGTATGTGCTCCGTGCATCCCGCACTGAACCAGATACCTATAGGGTTTTAAATGAAAACGGTGCGACGCTTTTCCAAGGCTCCATGTCAAGTTGCCGCTTATTCAAAGAGACGATGGAAAGCCAACTAAAAGGCACTTAATACCTCCATTAAACATCATATTTAAAAAAACGTGAAACTCTCGCCTAAGAAATTCTCCTCTTACGTTGGCGTTTTTTTATTTCAGTAACCCTCAAAATCATTGATCCTCGCATCCGCGAGAATAACTATTTATTGAAATCCTAATCCCAGCACAGCGAAGAACATTCGTCCAATGCTCTCTGATAAAAGCATCAAATGAGAATTTCCGCTGTTTTTGTATTAACAAATTTGTTAGACTATCCCAATTTTATAAAATAATGATTGACGAAAAATGAACTAAAAAAGTCCCTTAGAGCAAATAGCTTTTAACATGAAAATCCCCTCATCTAGAAAATAGCTTTGTTCACCTATACACTATCAGTAGAATCACTAAGCTCAATAGGCCCTGATTTCCACGCCATTCTCACTTTGTAAACAAAGTAAGAATGGAACTTATCAATAAATTATTTGCAAAAGCAAGATTATGTCGTGAAAGAGTCTAGCAGCTATCTGGGAGTCTTCAGAACACTAGATGAAAATAGTTCCATTCTTTTTTAGGGAGCAAAACATGGCTGCCAGCTTTTCAAAGACAACCTACTAGCGATCATGTAAAGAACAATGACCTGATAGATAAATTTCTAGAGCGATCATGTAGTTTTGATACATATCAAAACTACTTATGCCGAAACCTATCAATCAAGTCAACCGAAGTGCCAATAGGTCTGTCACCGACCAGACAGCAATAAATCAGATTATTGATAGTCACTTCATCTGCCATTTGAGCTATCTCCATGAAGGGATTCCTCTTTGTATACCCACCGCATATGGCAGATCAAATAACACCATTTACCTTCATGGCGCAGTAGGAAACCGTATGCTCAAAGGTCTTTTAGCACTGGATAAAGTGAGCATTACGATTACTCATTTGGACGGTTTGGTTCTTGCGCGCTCCTTGTTCAATCATTCTTTTAACTATCGGTCTGTAGTCGCATTTGGGAAGGCCAGAAGTATAACCGATGATACCGAAAAGCTCAGTGCCCTCAAAATAATCACAGATAATATCATTGATAAACGCTACGAGGAAGCTCGCACACCCAATGAAGTTGAGTTAAAGCGTACACTCGTCGTAGCGCTGGAGGTCGATATGTTCTCTGCGAAAGTAAGAGCTGAGGGAGTCAATGATGACGAAGAGGATATGAACTTACCTATTTGGGCTGGGATTGTTCCACTAAAACTGATTCAAGAAAAGGCAATTCCCGAACCGTCGTTAGACCCTCGGCTGAAAATACCCGTCTCCATAGAGGAATATGACAAGTTTCCCATGTGAGGCAGGATTAATTAGTAAATTTCATTCAATTAAAGTAAGAATCAAATAATCTTATGGACGCCACTTCCGGACTAAATCATACAAACAAAGTCCTAAAAATTCTTGATACTGCCTATGACTCCAGAGTCAACAATCTTCCAGAAAGTATAAAGCTCACCAAAAACGCCATTGCCATAAGCGAACAAGTCAACGATTTGGAGCTCCTAGCAAAAGGGTTGAGTCATTTGTCCCTATTTCAGATGATTCAAGGTGAATACAAGGACAGTATGGCTTCCGCCGAGCGGGCGATTGGTCTCTTCCAAGAATTGAACGACGACAAAGGTCTAGCCGATGCTAAATATAATATCGCAAGTATTCACTATAAGACTGACAATTATCATCTTGGGTTGGTTAATTTAATCGACTGCTTAGCCGTCTATAGAAAATATCATGACTTTCACAATCAAGCGCGTGTGCTCAAGGCGCTCGGCACTATTTATGAATATTTCGGAGATGAAAAAAGTGCAGTTAAATCCTATGAGGAAGCGGTAGAAACCGGCATCAAAGCTGGTGACACAAACCTGCAATCCAATGCCTTTAACCCCTTGTCGGGTATTTACCTCAATCAAGGTAAAATAGAAAAAGCGATGAAACTCATTGAGCGAGCTATTCAAATGAAGAAGCAAACCGGTGACACACGTGGTTTGGCCTTTTCACTTTATGGCCGTGGAAAGATCTATACTAAAATGAAGCTCTGGAATCCCGCAGAGAGTGACTTCAGAAAGTCTATTGAAATTCACGAGGAAATGGGGGAAAAACTAGGTAAGAGCATGTCTCTCATGAAAATTGGCCATCTCTACTTAGACATGATGCAATTGGATAAGGCAAAAAAAGAGCTTGAAGCAGCCTTAGACTTTGCCTCCAAAAACAACATTAACTTGATTAAATTCAAAGTAAACCACATACTTTATCAGATAGCAAAAAAAGAAAATGACGATAGAATAGCCTTAGCCTATTTGGAAGACTATCTAAGCGAAAAGGAAAAGGTAATCAACACACACACGCTCAAAATAATTGAAAGCTACGATGCGATTACCACCGTTGAGCGTTTGGAAAAAGAGGCTTCTAATCAAAAAGAAAAAGCTGACATCATTCAGAAAAAAAACAAAGAATTAGACTCGTTTTTTTATCGGATATCGCATGACTTAAAAGATCCGCTTACATCTATGATGGGTTTGGATCATAAAGCAAGAGAAGAGTTTAAAGACGACAATACACTGCGGTACTTTAACAACTACTTGAGTCATGTTCATAGAATGAATAACGTGTTGAATGACCTGATGAAGTTTCCAACTATTTCTAATCATACCGATGAAAACAAAATCATTGACTTCCACCAGCTTGTTGATGACTGTATTTTAAAATATGGCTATTTACCAAACTATGACAGGATAGAGATTAAGAAAATCATCGCGCCGGAGCTCAATTTCACATCAGACGCCTCTCTTATTCATACCATTTTACAAAATCTTGTTGAAAATGCGGTCAAATATGCACGATTAGATCAGGCCCGACCGCTAATAAAAATTAGCGTTGTTAAATCGAAAGGTAAGCTGAAAATTGAAGTTTTAGACAATGGAATCGGCATTGACGATGAAACAAAAAATAATATTTTTACAACGTTTTTTAGAGCCAATGAGATCTCAGAAGGCTCAGGACTTGGGCTTTATATTCTCTATCGTTCCGTAGAAAGACTGCAAGGTACTGTAGAGCTTGAAAGTGAACTTGGCAATGGCTCAATCTTCACCGTTTTCTTGCCTTACAAAGGATGATCAAAGGCTGATAACTCGGTCCTTATTTAAAGAAACCTTCACCTTATCCCCTTTATTAAAGCTACGTTTAAAGTCAAATGCCTTAAGCATTGCTCCATTTACCAAAATACTTACCAAATGGTAGGCACCACGAAAAATCACGTGCTTTACAACCCCGTCTATTGCAGAATTATTATCATTGATAATTACATCTTCCGCTCTGATAATGGTGCTGACAGGTATTGCAAACGTATCCGCTAACCTTTGATCTATAGGATTTATCGGACCAAAAAACTCCGCTATAGTTCTGTCCTGAGGGGTGTAATAAATTGTATGGGGATCGCCCACCTGTTTTAACTCGCCATTCATCATCACCAAAATTTTATCTGCGATCATGGCATCTCTTGTGTCATGTGTAACCAATATTACCGCGGTATTTGATTTTTTTGCCAGTGACTTTATCTCGTCTAGGAAAATCGCTGAATTTGTTGGATCCAATGCGCTGAATGGCTCATCCATGAGCAACACTTCAGGCTCGTTGGCCATCGCTCTGGCAATAGCCAGCCTTTGTTTCTGACCACCCGATAGTTGATATGGTCGCTTTTTTTGATGATCTGTCAAGCCAAAATGGTCTATCAATAAAGATAATCTCTCCTCTTGATACTCCTTAGTATATGCGAGCAATGGCTCACGTAAATTTTCATAAAGATTACGTTTAGGGCTGAGCTCATAATTTTGATGAACAAGCCGAATCTCTTCGTACCCAGGAACCAATCGAATATCTGGACCTTCCATAATCTTGTCATGGTATCTTATTTCACCAGAGGTTGGATTCATCAAGCCTGCCATTAGCTTCAGCACCGTCGTTTTTCCAGAACCACTTGGGCCTATAACCGACACAAAATCCCCAACTTGCAAATCGAAACTAAAATTTTTTAATGCGTGAACACCTTCCTGATAGCTAACAGTTAGGTTTTTCAAAGAGAGTATTGGTTTTTGCATTATGCTTCTTCCCAAAGGTCACTTAGTGAATATGGTGAACCTTCGAAAGTGAAGAAAGTACCATCAATAAATCTAAAGTTTGGTTGATTGAGTAATGTTCCTAGCTCCTCTGTACTCAAATCAATATTTGCAGCTTCGAAGTTCTGTTTCAGCCTTATAGGACTCACTGACTTAGGGATCACGGCTATACCTCTAGCTATCGCAAATGCTATTAAAATTTGCGCAGGAGCACAATTGTGGGTTTCAGAAATTTTCAGAACAGCTTCATTTTCAAATAATCGTGGTTCATCTTCCTTTTTGTTTTGCCTATCCAACGACCCAAAAGGTGAGTAAGCGGTCAGATGAATTTTATGATTGTGACAATAGGCCACCAACTTTTGCTGCGGCAGAAACGGATGCAACTCTATTTGATTCATTTCCGGTAGCATAGTGGCTATATCTTGAATTTCTTGAAGCTTGGCAATATTGAAATTACTTAAGCCGATGTGCCTAACTAATCCCAACTGCTTACAATCCTCTAAGCCTTTCCATGTTTCTGATACGGGCGCTTCCTCTTGAGTGAGAAATTCTTCTGCTTTTTGTGCAAAGCCAATTCCCTCTTTGTAAGCCACCGGCCAATGCATCAAATAAAGATCTAAATACGATAATTGAAGGTCCGCCAGGGTCTTTTGCAAAGCGGGTTTTACTTGTGCTGGCTTATGAGAAGAATTCCACAGCTTGGAGGTAATCCAAAGATCTGATCGGGAGACATCTCGCTCGATGAAAGCATCTTTTAGAGCTTCCCCTATTTCTTTTTCATTGACATAGATCGCCGCACAATCAATGTGTCGAAAACCAATTTTAATCGCTTCTCTTACGGCTTTGTATACCTCTCCCGGTTTAGACTTCCATGTTCCAAGCCCCAAAATCGGCATACTATCGTCGTTCGAAAAAGTTAATCTTTTCATATTGAATGCTCTTTTATCGAATTAAAACAAGAGAGTCACCTATTGGTTCAATATTCCCAGAAATCAGTCAATCTATATGGCGAACCATTAGAGGCAAATTGCTCTCCTTTAAAAAATCTGAATTTTGGAAGAATGATCAGCTTTCGCAAATCTTCTCTATCGAGCTTCATATCCACTGCTTCAAAATTTTCTTTTAGATGTGCCTCATTAGTACTAGATGCCAATAAAGCTGTTTTGCGTGTCATACCATAAGCTAAAATCGCTTGCGCAACAGTTATACCGTGTTTATGCCTCATTTCTAGAAAGGAAGGCTCTGTAAAAAGATTAGGTTCTTGTGCATGCTTCATTTCTGCTGGGCGATTTGGGGAACCAAACGGTGAATAACCCAGAATATGAACATTTGACTGTCTACAAAAATCATATAAGGGCTGTTGAGGTAGATAAGGATGCATCTCCACTTGTAATACTTCGGGCTCTAGCGTACTTTCATATCTCAACATATTTAATGTTTTGATGTTGCAGTTACACATGCCAATATGTTTTATTAAATCGGCATCCAAACAATCTTCCAATGCTGTCCAAGTATCAATCAAAGCTGCGCCCTCCTCACCTATATAGTCTTCCTTGCCGTGAGGAAGCTGCGTACCTTTGGTTTGAGCCACTGGCCAATGTACGTTGTATAGATCCAAATAGTCAAGTTGTAATTCTTCAAGCGTTTCTTCAAGGGCAGGTTCTACATGGTCGTATTCATGGCTATCATTCCAGAGTTTAGAGGTAATCCAGAGCTCTTCTCGTTCCACCTCTCCATCGTCCATGGCGTCATTCAGTGCCTCTCCTATTTCTTCCTGATTTCCGTATATCGGTGAACAATCAAAATGCCGATATCCGATAGCAATGGCTTTTCTTACTATATCATATATGACACCTTTATCAATGAAGGCCGTTCCCATTCCAAGCATGGGCATTTTATCTCCATTAGTGAATCTTAAATATTTCATGTCGACGTTTGGTTGAAATTGTCTAAAAAGAAATCAAGGTGTCTATTACGTGGTAGATTATAACTTCGATAGGGAAATTATGTTATTCAATTGAACTTTTGGGCATAGGTGAAGTAAAAGCGACCAAATTTTCGTGCTTTTAATTTTCAATAAAGATTTATGTAAATCAAATTGAGGGGTATCAATCTTTAAACCTTTGAGATTGCTTATCGATAATTTCAAAATGGGTATTGAATTAAAAAATGAAATGGCCTTAAAATATTAGATTTAATCGCTCGTCTACCTTATCAAATGATTAATATCGTAGACATAGAAAAATTTGGATTGGTAAAAGATAAAAATACAAGCGCATTTTTAGAGCTCAGAGAACAACTCTTGAGTTTTATAAAATCGCGTGTACCATCCGAAGAGGACGCTGAAGATCTAATCCAAGATGTATTCCTCACGATGCAAGCCACCATTGAACCCATACAGCAACTAAGAGCTTGGCTATTTCGAGTAAGTCGTAATAAGATCATTGATCGTTATCGTAAAAAAACGCCTGCGTCATTTAGTAGGGTTGAAAACTTTGACCAAAACAATGTTGAAGATGTCAGCAAAACACCTGAGGGTGACATGATGGACGAAATGGTATGGAATGCAATCCAAGAAGGTCTAAAGGAGCTACCAAAAGCGCAAAAAGACGTTTTTGAAATGCATGAATTTGAAGGGCTTAGTTTTCAAGCTATTTCTGACCTCACCGGCGAGCAGGTAAATACTTTAATCTCAAGAAAACATTACGCGGTAAAGTATTTAAGAAAACGATTACAAAACATTTATAACGATTTAAAGGACTAAAGATGCGATATCTTAAAATAGGCCTGTTTGCAACTGTAGCAATTGCAGTACTTTTATTCGGATTTATGTGGCTCTGGAATTGGCTCATGCCAAGTATTTTTGGCGCCAGTGTAATTGATATATATCAAGCAGCAGGGCTCCTTTTACTTTCCCGTATCCTATTCGGCTCCTGGGGAGGTAAGCATCAGTCTAACCCAAAATCAAGTAAAAAAAATTGGGTCACCAATATGAAAACCCGATGGCAAAACATGACGCCTGACGAAAAAGAAAAGTTCAAAGATCGATGGGGCTGGTGCAGCGATATGGAGGATAAAGACCAGGAACATTGAATAGTTTGCTGAGAGTAAAACTATCCCCTGAACCCAAAGCTTATTCGATTAAACAGGTCGTCCTTTGAGCATTCAATTAATCTTAGCAATAAATTTTAATTCGAAAATTTTCTTTCATTAACCTAAGAGCTTCGTTCTCTATCCATATATCAATTTAGGCATCAAAACGATTATAGAGCGAAGACCGTTGCTTTAGCAATATAAAGGGCGCATTTTGATATAATAATTTCAAAAAACCAACTATTCTTGAGCAGAACACCTCTGGCCCAAATCTAGAAGCCTCTTTTTACCTAAAATTTTCTCTTGTTGAACTCCTAATCGAGTTGAACAAAATACTTGACCTTAGGATCAACAATCGAAATCCAGTTTACGCCGAAAAAGCCTTCATCAAACGTTCCTTGAATCTCCCTAGATATTACGAATTCGCACCTTTTATAGTCTCAGGTTTAGGGTAAAAAGTCATCGCCTCTGTAGTTAAAACGGATCATAGACAAGGATCATAACATGTCTTTTCGAACAATCATATGCCCTCTGAAATAAGTATAAAGCTATTTCAAGGGTTAAATAAGAGCAGCACTAGTGTGATCAAAAGGGATAAAACTTCGTATGAAGAAAGTTTAACAATACATTGCATTGTATGATTCTATAAAGGCTAATTGTCCCTGTGGAATAGAGTGGAAAACCAGCAATACCAATTAATATCATTGCCCTTTACTTTTTTAGAAAAGTAACGCTCTATTAGCACATTTTGACGGTTTAAATCAAGGATAAAGGCTAAATTCATTTTTTGCATCATTTTATACCTTTTGACTGAGGACAAAAAAAACTCCCTGCGGTCAAACAGTTTTTGTTTCAAATCCAATCAAAAAACCACAAACAGCAAAATGAATGAGACCAGTCCCAAAATAGAAAACGAGGTTTCTACTACAAATCATATAGACCCAGAATTAATTACCCCACTCATTATTGTAAAACCCTCGGAAAATGAACATCCATCAGGTTATTGAGTTTTAATAATCGAATCGAATCAAGATTTTAATAATTTAAAACCTGAGCAACACTTAGAATTGCCTGAGCATGAATACGAATAAAATTTTAATCATTCTAGTATTACTCATTGTATCCTGCTCCGACCTTAGAAAAAATGGAGGAGAGGAAGACTTAGTTCGAAGACAAACGATAGGTAAGGGAGATACTGAAGCTACAGAACAAACACTGCTCACGGTCAAAATAGGAACACCCAAATCGTCAATCGACATAAGCGATCACCATCTTTATGGCCGCTTTTTTCAAGATAGAGCAGAGTTTTTTATCGTAGAGCAACCTAAGTTGTATCTCTCTGACACCAAAGTTGATGAGCTCACGCTATACTTTATCGATGGTGTGTTGTGTAAGAAGAAATACAAGTTAGCCGAAGACATTTCCTTTGACCTGATGAGGGCATATGGAACTTTTAAATTTCGCGCTCTCAATGATTCGAGTAAAAAAATATCAAAGCGTGAAGGGATTCTGAAAAAAGTAGGTGGTAAAAAGCTTATAAACGACAAACTCACGTATTACCGTATGCGGTGGACCAAACAGCAACCTACCTTGTATTACCAGTACAAGCGCGATTCTGCTGCGGAGAATCACTTATTGATAGAAGAACTTGTGGATTATAAAGACCTACTGCGAGAAGCCGAACGAACGATGTAGCTCAATTGTATAAATACTCAAAAGCACTGTGGTATAAGTTGCGATCTTGCATATTTTGAATCAATTCATCAAAAAAAGGGTTAGCGCTCAACGTTCCACTATCGCCAATCATCATCATCAGATGTTTCGCTCTGGTCATCGCGACGTTCATCCTTCTTTTATTAGACAAAAAGCCGATTTCCCCTCGATCATTGCTTCTTACTAGGGACATCATAATCACATCTCGCTCCTGCCCTTGAAAGGCATCAACAGAATTAATCGACATATTCTTTTTTAGCTCTTCATACCATGGATAGGTAGCGATTAATTCATTCAAAACGACCGTTTGCGCCCTATAAGGCGCAATGATCCCAATGGACATTTGCAGCATTTCTGGATTCTCCTCTATCATCGCGTGCAGTCTTTTTAATAAGAAGTCTGCCTCATCAGTATTATATGTTGATAAAGTTTCTGGATTGATCTTTTCATCAAAACCGCAACCCGCTGTATCAATAAACTTGACGGCCTGTTGAAATACTTGTCTTCGCTTTTCGATGACATCTGCAGATTTTAATTCCCCTTTGTAAAAGTGGAGATTAGAGAATTGCATAATATCATCGTGCATCCTGTACTGAGTTTGCAACATCACCGACACGTCTTTTTCCTTCATCATTCTTTCAAAGATGGTCGTCTCCAACCCCTCTTTGGCCGCTTCAAATGATTTTATGGTCGGAGGTAATTGCCAGTGGTCTCCTGCCATCACCACCTTTTCAGCTTTTAAAAGAGGAATCCACATGGCTGGTTCTACTGCCTGCGAAGCTTCATCAATAAAAACTGTTTTAAATTTCCTGTTTCGAAGATGCGAGTGATTTGCCCCCGATAAAGTACAAGCGATAACTTGCGCTTTATTTAATTCATCAAAGATCATATGCCCTTCGAGCATTCGAACTTCTTCTTTCAATTTTTTGGATTCATCGTAAAGATAACGACGCTCTTCTCGTTCTGCTCTTCCGAAGTTTCGCTTAAACTTTCCCGCCATTGACCTTATTTGCTCCGCCTTTCTGCGAAGATCTCTTAAGAGCTTGGCATCATTATGGTCGCTTAGCCTTGCGTCTAAAGTGGTATTTACAACCGCTTCGGTAACTCTCGCAGGATGACCCAGTCTTAGTACCCGAACACTCTGCAAACTTAGTTTCTCCACCAACAAGTCGACTGCCGCATTGCTTGCCGCCGTGATTAACACTTGCTTCTCCTTCTCTACTGTATAAATAATGGCCTCCACCAATGTGGTTGTCTTGCCTGTGCCAGGAGGCCCATGTATAAGGGCAACATCTTCCGCGGAAGTAATGAGCTGAAGCGCACGAATCTGGCCTTGATTTAAAAACGGGTTTCTGATTTCCCGAGCTTTATGAAAAACAGGGATTTTATTACCAACCAATACATCAATGAGGTTGAGATGTGACGCTTCTCGCGTATCGACCAATAGTTTCATGGTCTTTTCCATTTGATCGTAGGTAGACTCATCAAATAGTAGATTTACGCCAAGCTTGCCATCGTTAATCCACTCAGGAGGCTCATCTCGGTGTAAGACGAGTGTCATATACTTCTCGTTGACCTGACTTACCACTCCCGAAACCTGCTGCGTAACAGAATCTTTGTTTAAGAAAAGGCTTGCAGAGGATCCGGCTTGGAAATGATGCTTTTTTTCCGTGCCAGTCGTTCGCTCCAGCTTTATGACCCACTTTTCTCCGGTCCCTAAAAAAGATTTATTTTCAATTACAGGGTACCAAGTAACCCCCTCTTTTTTCCTTTCTTCAAGAGATCGATGGTTGATTTTCAACTCATATTGCTTGCGGTCTTCCGCACGTTCTTTTCTAATGAGCTGTAATAGTCTCTTAAAATGCTCTTGATAAGCGTGCGGCATGAATTACTTTAAATAAAGCTGTATGGTTGATTTTAATCCCTCCTTATCGGCAGAAATATTCGGATCGCTATAAATTTTTAGCATGAGCTCCAATAACACCTCTTCACTGTAACCCAACTTGCTGGCCATTTTAGCACAAAACTTGATTTCTTCTTTGTAAAGCCGACCGTCGATCTTCATCAACTGCACTATGTTGTAGATGTACTCATACTTGTCGTCATCGGGTAAGGTGCTCAGATCTTCCACAAGATTTGGATTTTCAAAACAAGCACTAATATCATCGGATGACATTCCATTAGCTTTCCCTATTTGCTTGATAAGGTCTATTTCGTCTTGCACAACAACACCATCAATCTTGGCTAGCTGAACTAACAAGTTGAGATGTGTGCGTATCATGATGGATGAACTCTTTTTGATAATTCTGTGATTTAGGGGGTTTTCCGGATTAAGAACAAGTTAATGGTCATTAGTCGTAGGCAAAATACAAAGATTAGCGCAGTTATTCAATGTATTTTCTACTCATTTATTTGACCGAACCATTAGACACTCACATTGCAGGCTGGTGTTCGTGAGTAGCCAATTACAAACAATATAAGTTTTGAATATGAACAAGGTGATTTTACTTGCGCATCTTAATCACGGAAATCAATCAAAACGGCGTTGAAGTCTATTGGGCCAATTCCTAATTTTAGAAGAATTTCGATATTATATATCTTTCAAATATCTCGATAAAAAAACGAAATTAGCCTGGCTCACTTTAGTACGCCACACATTGCAGTCCAATGAGAAAGCATTGCAGTTCAATGAGCGTCCATTGTGAACCTTGGAGGTTTCTATACGGTCAAAAGTAAACTCGAAGGTTTGTTGATCGTGCCATGCTTCACTGACAGATCTATCGCCTTTGTTGAGATTCCAATCCCTCTACTTGATTTAAGCTGACCATTGATGACTCTTTTGTGCGAAGATTATGATTTATTGATAGCCCGCGACAGAGCCTCGGAGACCTATATGATTTAAGGCTTTCGATCATTAATTGACGCCAGAATTAAATAAAATTATTGACTGCACTTTAGAAGCCTTAAATTGTCATTGGTAAGATTTGAAATATTTCAATAATTCTCTCTTCATACAATGAATTTTCTGGCTCATTTATTCCTTTCAGGTGAAAACCACCAATTAAGACTTGGCAACTTCATAGGTGATTTTGTGAAAGGAAAAAAAATGAACACCTACTCTCCTGAAATCATCAAGGGTATAAAAATTCATCGTGAAATAGATCGCTTTACAGACAGCCATCCGAT
>JBLIIJ010000051.1:0-27387 GCA_047635055.1 Cyclobacteriaceae bacterium
ATGCTTAAATCTTCTATTTGATGTAGGACTTCCTTTCTTAGTAAAAAAGAAATGGAGCATTACTGGTTTGCGTATCAAGTTAAATGGGGATCTAGGCTTCATTGGATCTATGAGCTTGCTTCCAAATTAAAAATGAAGAAAGGTCTATTTAAGGAATAATTTGTGTTGACGATCAAAGCTTCGCTATTCTTAAATTAAAGTATATTTCTAATACAAAGACAAGTAGTTTTGATGATCTGTGACTTGGATAGCGGGTTTTGCAGAAGTGAGTAACACTTACTGCTTATTGAGAGTGATTTAGAATTAGAAATGGAATGAACTTTATTACTCTAATTCCCATGAAATCGTATTTCGTCAATAATCAAGTAGGTAAAGTCTCTGTTCCTTCCGCCATGAGGTTAACGATAGATATCCAAAATGCTTTTCCCAATATTTGATTCAAGACTTTTCCGATCAATTTTTGAATAGTTGTATTTTTATAAAACTGGATGATTCTGATTGGTTTTAATTACTTTAGTCGAATAAATTTAACTGCTCACTCTGCGGCTTTTTGGCCCAGCCATTCGCGGTTCTTCCCCCATATTTCCAAGAATCATTTCTTTCTTTTTCTATAACAGACTGAAGGTCTCCTGATGGGACAAAATCTTCTTCCATTCTTTGGCTTGCTTTTGACAATGAGGCAATGGCTTTTAATTTATCTGACCGGTCTATTTTCGCTTTTTCAACAGCTGTCTTTAACACGGAAATACTTTCATCATACACTTGAGTAGGAACAGGAAATGGATGTCCATCTTTTCCTCCATGGGCAAAAGAAAATCTAGCAGGATCTTGAAACCTTGAAGATGTGCCATATATGACCTCACTCACCAATGTCAACGACTGTAATGTTCTTGGCCCGAGACCTTGTAAAAGCAGCAAAGACTCAAAGTCTTGGACAGGCAGCTCTTGCGCTAAAGCTAGCACAGCGCCGAGCCTTTTGATATCCACATCTTTTTGCTGGACGTCATGATGAGCAGGAAGCTTTATTTTTTTTATCTCGGCAATCATTCTTGCAGGTTCTTCCCGTGCGATACTTATGATTCCATTTTTAGTTTCATAGGCGTTTTTATCGGTAAGGTTTAAAATGCTTCCTTGGTTTCTTCCATAAATGAATGTGTGAGGTTCCTCAGTGAATTGTTTTAATTCTGAGGAATGCCAATGGTACCTGCGCGCATAGCCGGATGCTCCATTCATTCCTTGCTGTACGACAGCCCATTCACCTTCATCGCTAACGATGAACGAATGCAGGTATATTTGAAAACCATCTTGAATGGCTGTATTGTCAACTTTGGCGGAGAGTCGACTGCTTCTTACCAGTTCTTTTCCATCTAAGCCCGTTTTTTCTGCGATAAGGAGTAGTTCATCCGGTGTTTTTCTGGAATGCTTGCCTCTGCCACCACAGACATATATTCCTAGTTCTTTGGCGATAGGGTTGAGCGATGATTTAAGTGCACCCATGACAGAAGTGGTAATGCCTGAAGAATGCCAGTCCATGCCCAATACGCAACCAAGAGATTGAAACCATGCAGGGTCGCTTAGTCTTTTCAAAACTTCTGACTTTCCATATTCTATCACAATGGCTTCCATGATGGCTCCACCCATTTTAGACATGCGCTCTGCTAGCCATCTCGGTACTTTTCCATTATGAAGCGGTAAATCTGCGTATCCTGATTTTTTCATACTTCTATGGTTTTATAATTTAATCTTTTCATAAGGCTGACTTCTAGAGAAACAGCATCAAATTCTTCTATGAGTAGGCCTTCCATAACATAGATTCCTCTTCCGTTAAAAGGGTACTGCTTAGCTGCGGGAGGGAAGTGTACCGTGTCTACGAATTCCCCATCTTCATCTATAAAATTACCGAAATACATATTTTCACCTTTAATTGTGCGGGTAGTTTTTATGGTAACCAGATATCCCATTGTCCTTATTTTTTTGCCAATGAAAAGGTGGAAATCTTTCGCGTTGATGTATTTGCTTGGTCTTTGGCTAAGTAGATCAAATGGACTAGCAAGAGGAAATCCCAAAAGTTCTATTTGATCGTAGATGTTTTCTAATGGAGTTTGATCCATTTCAGGAAGCTTATATTTTTTCACTGAAGGCTCAAAAAGGGAAGGTTTTGTTTGACTTTTGCCCGAATTACCTAATAAAAAATACGCTCGCCATAATAGTGCTTTCTTATTTTCTCCGGTAAACCTGAATGCATCTATTCGTATTAAAATAGTGAGTTGGTCTAATGAAATACTTACCCTTTTTATAAAATCATCAACAGAAGTAAAAGGCCCATGCTCATTTCTCAAGAGGAGTAAAGTTTTTATTGTACTCTGTTCAATCTCTTTAATAAGGCCAAACCCTAGAAAAATGGTTTTCTTTTTAATGATTACTTCATTGTGACTCATGTTTACACAAGGAGCTTCAATCTTTCCGCCATGTAACCTTGCTTCGTGGATGTAAAATTCTTTACTATAAAAACCACCACCATTATTAAGTACTGCTACCATGAACTCAAGTGGATAATGGGATTTGAGGAACATGCTTTGATAGCTTTCAATCGCATAAGATGCTGAATGGCCTTTAGCGAAAGCATAGCCAGCGAAGCTTTCTATTTGTCGCCAGACCTCTTTACTTAAAGCATCAGCATATCCCTTTTGGTTGCAGTTTGAGAAAAACTTGTCTTTTACTTGCTGAAATTCTTTTCTTGATCGATACTTTCCTGACATTCCTCGGCGTAGGACATCAGCTTCCGCCAGCGTAAGCCCAGCAAAATAATGAGCCACTTTAATCACATCTTCCTGATACACCATCACGCCAAAGGTGTCAGGCATAATACTATATAATACTGGGTGTGCTTCTTTTCTTCTCTGAGGAACTCTATACCTTAGAATGTATTCTCTCATCATACCTGACCGAGCCACGCCAGGTCTGATGATAGAACTTGCTGCCACTAGCGTGAGGTAGTCTTCGGCTTTGAGTTTGGTGAGAAGCATTCTCATGGCAGGAGACTCTACGTAAAAGCAACCAATGGCATTGGCTTCTCGCAGATTGATTCTTACGAGTTCATCTTCTTTGAAAAGCTTGATATCATGGATATCTATTTTGAGACGATCGGGTTGATTTTTTTCAATGATTTCGAGTGCGTCCTTTATTTTACCCAAACCCCTTTGTCCGAGAATATCGTATTTAAACAGTCCAACATCTTCGGCAATCATCATGTCAAAATGTGTGATTGGAAAGCCTTTTGGCGGTAGCGATGTAGCTGTGAAATAATGGATTGGCTTTTCGGAGATAATAATACCACCTGCGTGCACACTTAAATGACTTGGAAATCCTGCAAGACGCTCGCCATAGCTGAGAATTAGTTTTGCATGATCATCTATATCGCGGTTATACTTTTGAAGATTATCTATTTCGGTGGCAGGAAGGCCAAATGCTTTTCCTACTTCTCTGATTACTGCTTTATGCTGAAAAGTACTGTGAGTAGCTAGCAGAACGGTATTTTCATAGCGATTGAATATGTACTTGGTTACATCATCTCTGTCCCAAGAGGAAAAGTCGATATCAAAATCCGGTGGGCTTGTTCTAAAGAGGTTGATAAACCTTTCAAAATAAAGATCAAGCTCTATTGGGTCAACATCTGTGATGCGCAGTATGTAAGCCACGACACTATTGGCTCCACTTCCTCGACCAATATAGAAATAACCTTTACTTCTAGCGTAGGAGACAATATCCCAACTGGTTAGAAAATAGGAGAGGAAGCCCATTTTTCTAATAACCTGTAGTTCTGTGACCACTCGCTTTTTAATGGCTATTTGAGGCTTTTCACCATATCTGTAAGCAAAGCCATCAATGCATAGTTTTCTTATCTTTTTGTAATCTTCCTCTTCAGAGATTGTCCAAGTTTTTAAGTTTTGAGGCTTTGCGTCTGGACTAAATTGGAAATCAATTTCACTATTTTGTAATACAGTTTTCAGATTTTCAATGGCCTGAGGGATGGCTTTATAGTAGTCAATGAACTCTTTCTTCGTTAGAAAAACGTCCACTTCTTCTCCAGTATCTTCAGGTTCTAGTTTGCTTATCAGAGTGTTGAGGTCAATAGCTCTTAATACATTGTGAATATCTATATCTTCAACTTTTGGTAAAGTGAAAGTCGGGGAGGCAATGATTTTATCAATAGGCAATGATTTGATATAGGGTACTCTGGTGATTTGATTAGGCTTGATCGCTACATATTCATAATCTTTAAGTCTGCGGTTGGGTACATTGTGTAATGGGTAGATGATGAAACAGTTTTTTAAAGACTCTGTCTGTCTAGGTATGGGTTTGCTTTCATGAAGATGTGCCGAAAGAAAGCTATTCAATGCCTGAAAACCATCATTATTTTGAGCGATACCAATAAATTGTTGTTTTGCCCCATTCCTAAAATCAATTCCAATAAGAGGGCGAAGGTTGTATTTTTTAGCTTGTCTAATAAAGTCCAAACATCCTGCCGTGCTATTTATATCAGTCAGCGACATGGTACGATACTTACTTTTAACAGCCCAAATAACAAGCTCTTCGATGGAACGTAAACCATATTTAAAGCTAAAGAAGGAATGGACATTGATCATGCTGTAAAGCTAATTAAATTAGTAAAAAGCTAAAAATATTAGTAATTAATAAGTTGCTTAAATTAGTGTATAATAACTCAATAAAATGCGTATATTTACACCTATATGAAAAAGGAAAAGGAGTACCTTCAGCAAGATTTGGAAGAAAATGTCCTTGAAGAACCATTAATGATTTACGGAGCTATGAACTTATATCAGATGGCGAGTCGCAGTATTGCCAAAAGTTATGTTAAAAACATATTAGCATTATCGAAGCTTTCACTTTCAGAGTTGATGGATATTATTCCTGTATCAATAGATACCTATAAGCGTAAGACGGAGTTTGGAGCACCTGTTACCGAGAAGATACTAGAAATAGAAGAAGTGTACAGGGTTGGTTTGGAAGCATTTGGTAATAGTTTTTATGATTGGATGAACACTAAAAACGTTTTTCTTGGCGATATAGCTCCTAAGTTGATGCTTAAAAATAGTTTTGGAGTACGACGCTTGCTTGATGAGATAGGTCGTATCGAGCATGGTGTTTTAGCCTGATTTATGTTTGTCTATAGAATAAGCAAAAAAGCGTATATACAAGATCTATCTGGAACAGAGGCTGCATTATATGGTGGTCGATGGAATCCAAAAGGTATTTCCGTTTGCTATACGGCAGGAACAATATCTCTCGCTTATTTAGAATTTTTGGTTCATAATTATCATGTTTTAAACACGGCTCACGTCTGCTTGGCTAAAATTTACATTGACGATAGTCATATTTTGGAGTTGAAACAGCAGGAACTTCCTGAAGGTTGGGAGTTGAAGAATGTTATTTCTTATGAAGTACAAAAAATAGGAAAAGACTTTGTGCTGAACAATAACGCTTATGCACTAAAGTTACCTTCTGTCATTGTTCCGGGAGAGTATAATTATCTTTTAAATCCTCTTCATGAAGATCATTCACGAACAAGCATTGAAGAAGTAATTGATCCTCTAAGATTTGATTCTAGATTGGCAGACCTAGCGGGGTGATGTTTTTTCAATGTTGAATTTCGAAGACGTCTTTGAGGTTGATTTTAAGTCCTCTTATTGCTCTTGATGTTGCAACGTTTTCTCTTACAAACTTACCTCTTGAAATATGCTTGTTTTCTTCGTGGAGATCATATATCTCCAGAACGTTTTCTCCGGGGTAAATCACCCAGTATTCTTGGACACTATGCTCTTCATAAAGATGATACTTTTCATTCAAGTCTTTTGCTGAAGTAGAGGGAGAGAGTATTTCTACAATTAGAGGAGCATCTTTGCATCTGGCTTCATCGAGTTTTCTTTATCACAAACAATACAAATATCAGGCTGTACCATGCCAAAGGTCTGTGAATCAGTGTTTTTTTTTATCAGGAAACCTTACGTCAAAGGGTGTAGAATACCCCTTTACAGGGCTGATTTTTAAGAAAGTTATAGATCTCATTGCTAATAATTGTTGAAATCTCCTCATGAATTTCTCTCGGGGCGGGAAACATTTTGAAAACCTTACCTTTAATCAATGCTACTCTTTCTTCAAAAGACCAGTTTAGATAGTCAGCATACGGATAGGTCGCTTCCAGTTCTAAAAGCGTGAAATCATTAATCTTTGTGTCTTCTTTCTGGTAAGTAACTGACATCATTATAAATTTAATGATGTCAGTTCATTTACTTATGTCTGTTGGCCAGTAACGGAGGAGGCTCTCCATTAAAAGGATTCCAGCGAGCAATCGTTTTAGCATCCATTCCGGATACACGCATGACAGCTCTATCTCCGTGTTTATCGCGAATTTTATCCATAGCTTCGTAGAGGTGAAGTGCACGCATTTGATTGTCAAAAAGATCAATTTGATGATTGCCGTTGACAATATCACTTAAGCGAATTCCAACCAATCGAACCAACAAACGCCTGTTGTATAGCTTCTCAAAAAGCTCTAGCGCTTTGGGAATCAATAGATAATCGGCAGAGGTATAAGGTATACGAGATTGAAGTGTGTACGTGTTGAAGTCAGAATATCTCATTTTTATTGTAATGCATGCACACAGTTTATCTCCTCTTCTTAGCTGAAAACTTAAGTTTTCGGTCATTGCGGTAAGCAACCCTTTAAGTCTCGTGATATCTATGGTGTCTTTGTCAAAGGTTCGCTCAGTAGAAATTGATTTTCGTTCGGTGTAGGGGATGACTGGGGAGTTGTCTATACCATTGGCTTTGCGCCAAATGCTCACTCCATTTTTCCCAAATGCTCGTTCCATTAATTCCATGGGCATTTCCTGAAGCGTCTGTATTTTTCTTACACCTAGGCTAATGAGTTTTTGATATGTTTTATCTCCCACCATCGGAATTTTTTTCACAGATAGTGGAGCCAAAAATGGCTTTTCTTTTCCGTAATCGATCTTAATTTGGTTGTTAGGTTTGGCTTCATTGGTGGCAACTTTTGAAACAGTTTTATTTTCTGACAGGCCAAAAGAAATGGGAAGCCCGGACTCTTGGATAACTTTTTTTCTAAGTTCGGAAGCCATTTTCATACAGCCGTAAAATTTATCCATTCCGGATAAGTCGACATAAAACTCATCTACGGATGCTTTCTCCATAACCGGAACAGATTGCTGGATGATTTCCGTTACAATTCGGGAATACTTGGAGTAGTCAGCAGAATTGCCTTTCATAATGATAGCTTCAGGGCAAAGTGTTTTAGCCATTTTCATAGGCATGGCTGAGTGTATGCCAAATCGCCGCGCTTCATAGCTACATGATGCAACGACACCTCTATCACTTGTACCGCCTATGAGTACTGGTTTACCTTCAAGCTTACTGTTTTTCAGCCGCTCTACGGATACAAAGAAAGTATCCAAATCAAGATGTAGTATTGAATTCAAGCTAATAAAATTAGTATATACTAACAAAATTAGTAATTAAAATGATCTATGAATGTAGTTTGGGTAAAATTTAATTCTTGAAAAAAACGATCGACTCCTAGAGAAATACTTTTCAAGCAATAGATTAGCCATTGTTATCAATCCAATCGTTTATGCGGCTATTACTTCTTGTATTAATTCTTGTTCAATTTCCAGTTTACGCTCAGCTATCTTCTCCAAAGGACTTTCTTGGCTATACGCTAGGAGATAGGTTTACTCCTCATCATCGTGTGATTGATTATTATGAGAATTTAGGCAGGGTTAGTTCGAATGTGACTCTTCAGTATTATGGAGAAACATATGAGAATCGTCCTTTGATGCTAGCCTTTATTTCATCGGAAGAAAATCTAGGTAAGTTAGATGAGATAAGAGCGGACAATCTAAAAAGATCAGGTCTTCAGAATGGCAAGCCAAGTACTGATATTCCTATAATTTGGTTGAGCTATAATGTACATGGAAATGAATCCGTTTCCACAGAAGCTTCTATGGCAACTATTTACGAGTTGTTAGCGAATCCAAACCAAGATTGGCTTAAGAATCTCATAATCGTTATTGATCCTTGTCTAAACCCTGACGGCAGAGAGCGTTACGTTAATTTTTATAATCAGTATAAAAATCAACCTAATCAAACCAATATCGATTCTTGGGAGCATCGTGAGCCATGGCCAGGAGGCCGAGCCAATCATTATCTTTTTGACTTAAATAGAGACTGGGCTTGGATGTCACAAAAGGAATCTCAACAAAGACTGAAAGTATATAATCAGTGGTTGCCACAAATCCATGTAGATTTTCATGAGCAGGGAATCAATTCCCCGTATTATTTTGCTCCTGCAGCTGAGCCATATCATGAACTGATTACTGATTGGCAAAGAAGTTTTCAAGTAGACATTGGTAAGAATCATGCTAAGTATTTTGATGAAAAAGGCTGGTTATATTTTACTAAGCAATATTTTGATTTATTGTACCCTAGCTACGGAGATACGTACCCAACATTCAATGGTGCTATTGGGATGACTTATGAGCAGGGTGGAAGTGGGCGAGCCGGCCTAGGTGTAATTACGGAAACGGGACAAACGCTCACGTTGAAAGATAGGATAGATCATCATTTTACTACGGGGATTTCCACTATAGAAGTTGCAGCAAACAATAGAAAAAACCTGCTTGCCGAGTTTGCTGAGTTTTTTACTCAAAGACCAACCACGCTATATAAGACGTATGTATTGAAGCATAATGGAGACAACCATAAAATGAAAGACTTAATGAAGTGGTTGGACGATTTGGATATAAAATATGGGAAAGCTGCTGCCTCTAAGCTCAGTGGTTATCATTTTGGAAGTCAACAAACACAGAGCTTTGATTTGACAGAAAAAGATTTGGTTATCAGCTTAGACCAACCAAAAGCTGTTTTAACGAATGTTCTCTTTGAACCACACACTAAACTGTCGGATTCACTGACTTATGACATTACCGCGTGGAGCGTGCCTTTGGCTTATGGTTTGGAATCTTACGGCCTGAGGTCTGTATTAAATGTAAAAAAACTTGAAGCAATTACGTTTATTCAAAATGTAGCGAGCGACAATACTCCTTATGCTCAGATCTTTGAATGGAAAAATATGGCGCATGCGAGTTTACTGGCGGACTTGTTGGTCGAAGATATCAAGGTCAGGTATTATAAGAGCCCTGTGAAGATCAATGGTCAGGTTTTTGGTCGTGGCTCCATTGTAATTACCAGAGCAGACAATCATGGCAATAACAAAGCGAGTGATTTAGTGACAGAATACGCCAACAAAAGAGGGGTGAAGATACATGCTGTGCAATCTGGATTTGTTCAATCGGGTGTTGATATAGGCTCAAATGGGCATGTTTCATTTTTAGAAAAGCCAAAGGTTGCCTTACTAGGAGGCTTAGGAACTTCTTCTTTGAATTACGGCGCTGTTTGGCATTTTTTAGAGCAAACCCTTCAGTATCCTATAGTCAACCTTTCTACTCAATATTTTAGTCAGATTGACCTGAATGATTATGATGTTCTGATTTTGCCTGATGGCCGCTATTCAAACTTTGATTCTGATGATTGGGACCAGATTGATAACTGGGTGAAGTCTGGTGGTAAGTTGATATTATTACAAGGAGCGATAGAAAGATGGGTAGCTGCTAATAAGTCAAGCTTAAAGAAATTCAATGATGACTATGATAGCACTAATCAGCAAGAAAAGTTGGACGATCAGAGAGACAATGATCGCATTATTCCATACGCTTCAACAGAAAGGTACGATTTGCGAAACATGACTGCAGGGTCGATTTTCAAAGTAAAGCTAGATGATACACACCCTTTGGCATACGGATATAGTGACGAGTATTTTAGTTTAAAAACCGATAACCTAAGGTATGACTTATTAAAATCAGGGAATGTGGGCTACATCGCAAATGATCAAAGTGATCGCGGCGGTTTTATTGGCCAAAACGTAATAGAATCTATAGATGGAAGTCTTGTTTTTGGTGTGGAAAACCGAGGAGGAGGGGATGTTGTATATTTTATAGATAACCCATTGTTTCGGTCATTTTGGTACGATGGAAAACTGTTGTTTGCTAACGCGGTATTTTTCAATCCTTAATACAGCGTTTACAAAAAAACTAAAATAATTAGCATTTTTATTTGATATAACTAATTTAGTTAGTTTATTTACTAACTAAATTAGTTAGGAATATGAATGCTATCCACACGACTGCTATTAACGATTTTATCTTTTCTGACAATGAAATGATGTTTGATGAAGACTATAAGTTAAGATTGTCTTCGAAAAAGTTAAAATCAGGAAAATGTCAAGTTAAATTTTTTGCGCAACTGGAGAATCGAAAAGATATGTACGGTTATGTCCTCGTAAGTTCAGAGCAAACACTCAGGGACGTAGTGACAGGAATTAAAGAGAAGTTGAATACTATAAGTCAAACCAGAGATTTTTATCAACTCCATTTATTTTCCATAGGAAAAACATGTAAGGATGATTTGAATTTTTTAATCTTTGAAAGCTAATTGATTATCGTTTATGAGTATTGCTGAAAACATTAAGTATTTAAGGAAAAAAGCTGGTTTCACACAAGAACAGTTTGCTAATGAGGTTGGGATCAAGCGCTCTGTTGTGGGGGCTTACGAGGAGGGAAGAGCAGAGCCAAGACTACAAACGCTATTAAAAATAGCAGAAGTGCTCAATGTTACCAGCGATGCGTTGATTTCTAAAGATTTGACAAAAGGTGATATTACCACTCACCAGCGTGAAAGAGTAAAAGTACTCTCTATCACTGTAGATCATGATGATAAGGAAAATATAGAATTAGTTCCTCAAAAAGCGGCAGCCGGATATATGAACGGTTATGCAGATCCTGAGTATATGGCAGAGCTACCCAAGTTCAGATTACCAATATTGCCTCCAAATGGGACCTATCGAGCATTTGAAATTAGTGGAGACTCAATGATGCCTATTCAGCCTGGATCAATAGTGATAGGTAAGTACCTCGAGTCTACATCCGAGATAAAAAACGGTAAAACATATGTTTTACTGACCAAACAAGAAGGAGTGGTTTATAAGCGAGTATTCAATTATATTAAGGATAAAGGAAAACTTTTTCTCGTTTCTGATAATAAAGCTTATTCTGCATATGAGGTTAATCCTGTTGATATTATGGAAATATGGGAAGCCAAAGCCTTTATAAGTGTATCGTTTCCTGATCCAGAATCAGCTAACGAGTTGTCTATAGAACAACTAGCAGGCATGGTGGCGAGTCTCCAAGCTGACGTGCATAAGTTAAAGACAAATTCATAGTCTAAAAATAATTCAAATTTAATATCGTTTTGGTGAATACTTTTAAGCTTTGTTTCGTTTAGCACGTAAATGTCAATGCCAACTTCGTAATCATTTTGAGAGGAATATTTTTTACTAGCGTTTTTTTACTAGCCATTTTCACTTCCTATAGCCAAACGACCATCGTTACAGGTAAAGTTACCGAAGCAGCTACAGGTTCGCCCGTGCCATTTGCGAACGTAATTTTTACGGGAACTCAGGAAGGTGCCATCACTGATTTTGATGGAAACTTCACTGTAAAGACCAATCTACAAGTTTCATCTCTTGAAGTGAGGTATGTCGGTTTTTTGCCGCGACAAAAAGAGATATTTTTTGGATCCACGCAATCGATAGATTTCCAACTTGACGAAGACATAATGACTTTGGGAGAAGTCGTTGTTTATGCAGGAGAAAACCCTGCTTTCGAGATATTAAGAAAGTTGGTTGATAATAAGAAAGCGAATGATAAGAGAACTCTAGAAGCCTTTGAATATGAGAGTTATACAAAAGTAGAGTTTGACGTTGACAACATTTCGGACAAGTTTAAAAACAGAAAAATTGTTAAAAAAATACGTGCTGTCCTAGATAGTATTCAACAATTGGCGGGAGATGATGGTCAACCTATTTTGCCAGTTTTCCTTTCTGAAGCTATTTCGAGATATTACTTCCGTAGCAATCCTACCTTAAAGCACGAGCATATTTTGAAAACCAAGGTAAGTGGTGTTGGTATTACTGATGGCACTCTGACAAGCCAAATCATAGGTTCTACTTTTCAAGAATACAATTTTTATCAAAACTGGTTGAATATAGTTGGGAAGGAATTTGTGTCTCCTTTGACTGATGGTTGGAAGTTGTATTATGAATACGACCTGATAGACTCTTCTTATATAGATGGAGTTTATTGCTATCAAATCGACTTTTTCCCTAAACGGGAGCAAGATCTAGCATTTTGGGGAAAGATGTGGGTATCAAAAAATGATTACGCACTTAGGCGAATTGATGCCTTAGTTCCAAAATATGCTAATCTTAATTACATCGAAAAAATTAAAATTCAACAGGATTTAATCAAAACAAGCGCTGGTCCTTGGTTGCCCGAAAAGACGAGAGTACTTGTGGATATTGCTCAGTTGACAGATAATACAGCAGGAATGCTTGCCAAGTTTTACGTTTCAACTAAAGATTACATAGTAAATACCCCAAGAGAAAAAGATTTTTATCTGAATCCGGTATCTATGGATAATGGTGTGAGAGATTTTGATGATAATTATTGGTCTGAGAATCGCCATGATACTTTGACTAAGTCGGAGTTGAATGTTTTTCAAATGATAGATACGCTGAAGAAAATGCCTGTCGTCAAGACGTATATGGAGTTGGGAAAGTTTGCTGCAACTGGATACATAAAGACAGGTAAGTTTGATATGGGTCCTTACACTACTTTTCTTGGAAATAATGATATTGAAGGAGTTCGTTTGGGCTTTGGAGGCCGTACAAACTATGATTTTAGTAAAAAATGGCTACTTGGTGGACATTTCGGCTATGGGTTTTCTGACGAGAGATGGAAATACAAATGGTATGTTAGTCGAGTATTGAATAGAGAAAAATGGGCTACAATTAAATATGAGCAGCAAAAAGAGATCGAACAGGTTTGGCTCCTCAACGAAAATATTGAGCCGAATAGTCTGTTTTATACTTTGAGCCGCTTTGGCACTCTGACACAACCGTTTTTGACGCGTAAATATAGGCTCAGTTATGAAAAGCAACTAGCGACAGGGTTCAATATTGGTTTGGCCTTTAAACATCAACAAGTAAATCCGTTATTTGATTTTAGATATTATAAAGATGATAGAAGGCTTGAGACGAGGACCAATTACAATGTTTCCGAGGCTACACTTAAGCTTAGATATGCTAAAGATGAAATTTTTGTCGTCAATGATAACGAAAGATTGAGTTTAGGGACTGTAAAATGGCCTGCATTTAATATTGAATATACTTATGGTCTTAATGGGTTTCTAGGAAGCGATTTTGAATATCATAAGGTGAGAGGTGCCATTGAAAAAAGACTGAAGATGGGTCTTTTCGGGGTTTCAAAAGTGAGATTGACTGGAGGAATCGTTTTTGGTAAACTTCCTTATACACTTTTGTACAATCCTATAGGCAATGAAACTCCATTTTATGTGGGCTTTGCTTATAATTTGATGGACTTCTTTGAGTTTTCTACTGATCGATATGCGGACTTACGTTATCGGCATTCCTTTGAAGGTTTAATACTCAATAGAATTCCTTTAATGAAAAAACTAAAATGGAGAATGATTGGAAGTGCTAATGCTTTGTATGGAAGTATCAAGGAGAGTAATATTAATACGGTAGTCTTACAACAAAATGACAATGGAGAGGAGATCGTGCCCTTCAGTCGATTAGAGAGAAATAAGCCATATGTAGAGTTAGGATATGGTATAGAGAATATTTTCAAAGTATTCTCTGTGGAAGCTTTTCATCGAATTACTTATTTAGATAACCCTAATGTCAATAAGTTTGCAGTGAAATTCAATATTCAGATAATTCTTTAGTGAGTAAATTTATTCTACCAGTTTTTATCTTATCCTTTTTTATCTCCTGTGAGAGTGATAAGAGTAATAAAATCGAAGAAGTCAGTATCAATGCTACATATTATCGTCATGCCTTGGATGAAGTTTCGCGAGCGTATGATGAAAACCCCACTGATGAATTTTTAAGAAGGAAACTTTACTTTCTGAAGCAGCTAAACTGGCCTGAGGGTGCTGTGCAGACTTTAGAAGAAGCCCAAAACAGGTTTGGTTTGACTGACGAGATCGTTCATAATCTTGCCGCATATTACTTGAGTAGAGAATATTACCCAGAATTAGCTGTGCTAATTAAAGACTGGAAGCGCTATTCCAAGCTTGATAGAGAGCTTTCCCGAATTGAAATTGATTTAATAGTCCAAAATAACCTCTCTAATCTATCCGACGCAATATTTAGCTATAGCCAAGATTATGAAGAAGAAAATGACTTGGCATTTTTGAAAAGTAAGCTTTACTTTTTGTCTGATACAGCAGCTACACTTTTAAAAATAAAAGAAATGGCCAATGTCGATCCAAATAATTTTTTGGTGAATCACTGGCTGGTGCCCGTTTTTTTTACAAGAAACCAAAACGAGGAGGCCCAAGAATATCTTTTTAGAGAGTTGAAAATTGAGAGAGATGATCAAACACTTGAATTATTGGCCAAGTCATTTCGGACTATTAAGAAAGATACGGCTAAAATAATTTTCAGAAGCATCCAGAATATTTCAGCATATGAGCAACTTTCCGAGGTTTTTGAATCGGAAAAACGATATGATTCGGCCATTTTTTATGTAGAGAAGATGATTAGTCTTGATTCTACTAAAAATTCTATTTTTCGAAAAGCTGACCTTTATGAGAAAAGAAGGTGGTTGACAACTTCTTACTATTTTTTCAATTTGCTTGCCCAAGCGGATTTAACGGATACAATATCCAGAAAGAGGGCCCAAATAGTTGCTAATAAAATTGCATATTTGCGCTCATTGGAAGAATTAGAAGCAGATGTTCCTATACTCGAATTAAAACCCAAGAAACAACTTGAAAATGAGTGAAATTACGGTCACTTTACCTGACGGCAGTAAAAGGCAGTATACCAAAGGCAGTACAGCTATGGATGTTGCAATGAGCATAAGCGAAGGCCTTGCAAGGAATGTATTATCGGCTAAAGTGAATGGTCACGTTGTTGATGCCAATAGGCCGCTTGAAGAAGATGTAAACCTTAGCCTTCTTACATGGAGCGATAAGGAAGGTAAGTCAACTATGTGGCATTCTTCAGCACATGTTATGGCAGAAGCGCTTGAGGCATTGTACCCAGGTGTAAAGCTGGGAATTGGACCCCCAATCGATAATGGTTTTTATTATGACGTTGATTTTGGCAATCAAGAGTTTAATAGTGAAAACCTTAAACCACTTGAGGATAAAATTCTTGAATTGTCTCGTCAAAAAAACACTTTTGAACGAAGTGAAGTTTCTAAAGCCGATGCTGTTGAGTATTTTACAGAGAAAGGTGATGAATATAAATTGGAGTTAATTAGTGATCTGGAGGATGGTTCGATCACGTTTTATAAACAAGGTAACTTTACAGACTTATGTAAAGGACCACACATTCCTCATACAGGTTTTATTAAAGCGGTTAAGATTCTTAGCGTGGCTGGTGCCTATTGGAGAGGAGACGAAAAAAGGAAGCAGCTTACGCGGCTTTATGCGATCACTTTTCCTAAGCAAAAAGAGCTTAAGGATTATTTAGAGTTACTCGAAGAAGCTAAAAAAAGAGATCATAGAAAGGTAGGTAAGGAGCTGGAATTATTTACTTTTTCAGAAAAAGTGGGTAAGGGATTGCCATTATGGTTGCCAAAAGGCGCAGTTCTTAGAGAGAGATTAGAGAATTTTCTTAAGAAAGCTCAGGCTAAAGCGGGATACCAACAAGTGGTTACACCTCACATAGGAAGTAAGGAGCTTTACGTAACTTCAGGGCATTATGCGAAATATGGAGCAGATTCCTTTCAGCCTATTAAAACGCCATCAGATGATGAGGAGTTTCTTTTAAAACCAATGAATTGCCCTCACCATTGTGAGATTTATAAATCCAAGCCACGGTCATACAAAGACTTACCATTAAGATTTGCAGAGTTTGGTACAGTGTATAGGTATGAACAGAGTGGCGAGCTGCATGGCCTTACTCGAGTCAGAGGATTCACTCAAGATGATGCTCACATCTTTTGTACCGTAGATCAAGTAAAAGGGGAGTTTTCGAAAGTTATCGATTTAGTGCTTTATGTATTCAAGGCGCTCGGTTTTGAGGAGTTTACTGCACAGATTTCTTTGAGAGATCCAAAGACTCCTGAGAAGTACATTGGGAACGATGATGATTGGGAAAACGCTGAAGCGGCCATCAAAGAGGTCGCAAGCGAAAAAGGTTTGAATACTGTTGTTGAACTTGGCGAGGCGGCATTCTATGGTCCTAAACTTGATTTCATGGTTAAGGATGCATTAGGAAGAAACTGGCAATTGGGGACTATTCAGGTAGATTATACCTTGCCGGAAAGATTTGAGTTAGAGTATATCGGAAGTGACAATGCTAAGCATAGGCCAGTGATGATACATAGAGCACCATTTGGCTCAATGGAAAGATTTATTGCAATATTGATAGAAAGTACTGCCGGAGATTTTCCATTATGGCTGGCTCCAGAACAAGTGGCTATCTTACCAATTTCAGAAAAATATCATGAATATGCTAAAACGCTTTATCTTGAGCTTCAGGAGCAAGAGATTAGCGGGTATTTGGATGAGAGAGATGAGAAAATTGGGAAGAAAATACGAGACGCTGAGATCAAGAAAGTGCCATACATGTTGATTGTTGGTGAAAAAGAAGCTGAAAGCAATGCTGTTTCAGTTCGTGAACACGGCAAAGGAGATCTTGGATCTATGCCAACAATTGAATTTATTGATTTATTTAAACAGAAAATTCGCGATCTGATTAATTAGATAGATAAATAATCACGATATTTGCGTTTTATTTTATAATTGAGAACAAAATAAAGGAGGTAAACGATTAGTAGACCATACAAAAGACCGTTTAGAGGCAGAGTAGAAGAGCCTTATAAGGTTAACGAAAAGATTAGCGCAAGGGAAATTCGCTTAGTAGGAGAGAATGTTGAGGTCGGAGTGTATCAGACCGACAAAGCAATTGTCCTCGCGAAAGAACAAAATTTGGATTTGGTTGAGATCTCTCCAAAAGCTGAACCACCTGTTTGTAAGATTATTGATTATTCAAAATTCAAATACGAGCAGAAGAAAAAGCAAAAAGAGATTAAGGCAAAAGCCCAAAAGACGGTAATCAAAGAAATCCGATTTGGACCAAATACGGATGACCATGATTTTCAATTCAAATTGAATCATGCGAAAAAATTTCTTGAAGAAGGAGCAAAGGTTAAGGCCTATGTCCATTTTGTTGGTCGAACAATTGTTTTTAAGGAAAGGGGTGAAATTCTATTGTTGAAGTTCGCACAGGCCTTAGAAGATTTTGGTAAGGTTGAATTGCTCCCTAAGTTAGAAGGGAAACGAATGTCAATCATCCTTACACCTAAAATAGCAAGTAAGAAAAAATAGATATATCATGCCGAAAATTAAAACTCACTCTAGTGCTAAGAAGCGATTTAAGCTTACTGGTTCTGGTAAAATCAAAAGAAAGCATGCTTTCAAGAGTCACATTCTTACTAAGAAAGAGACTACTCAAAAGCGTAATTTGACTCATATTACTCTCGTTCATAAGAGTGATGTGCCGAATGTTAAGCGGATGCTTAATATTTAATGGTTAATTAAATTATTAAACCCGATAATGAGGTATTAAAGCGTTAGCAATAACCACCCATTGTCAAAAACAAATCAAGAATGTCAAGATCAGTAAATCATGTAGCTGCCAGAGCTCGTCGTAAAAAGACGATGAAGCAGGCCAAAGGTTACTTTGGTAGAAGAAAGAATGTATGGACCGTAGCGAAGAATGCGGTTGAAAAAGGTATGCAATATGCATATCGAGATAGAAAGGCAAAGAAAAGAGAATTTAGAGCTTTGTGGATTCAAAGAATCAACGCTGCTGTAAGAATATATGATATGTCTTATTCTCAGTTTATGGGCGGTTTAAAAACTGCCAATATCGATATCAATAGAAAGGCGCTTGCTGATTTAGCAATGAATCATCCAGTAGCGTTTGAAGAGATCGTTAAAAAAGTTAAAAAATAAATTAAGAATAATCTTACTTGAAATGAAGCTCCTATTTATAGGAGCTTTTTTTATATGTACCCTGCAAGTTGATAAAACCAGATGCCGACTTGTTCTTTAATTATCATCTTCCAATTATCTATACTCCCGCCGGAGGGTATCAGCCAATATATATCAGGTGTAACTTCAATATGGCGGTAATCAACTGGGTAGGCTACAACATCGAGCTTTTGCTTTTCAAAACATGCCAATGCTCTTTTCATATGGAAGGCAGAAGTTATCAAAATGATTTGTCTGTCATCAAGATTCTCAGATTTCAATACTTTTACTGAATTCAATGCATTTTCATAGGTATTCCTTGACTCGACTTCAATCAATAGATCTTTTGATTTCACAATATTGCTTGCAAATGCAGACAAGATTTCCGCTTCCTTGATCTCCTGATTTAACAAACTCCCACTTCCACCAGAAATTAAAAGTTTACTTATAATACTCGATTTATATAAGGAGAGACTTTCTGTAATGCGATCTACATTTTCGTCAAAATGAATTTGATCGTCTGGTTTTTTATCAAAAGATATTATTCCTGTAAGAACAATGCCTATATCACTTAATGGTAGCTCATCTTTTTTGACAGGTGTTGCTTCCCAATACTTAAGCGCTAGGTTGGATACAAAAGGATTGCTAAAGAATATTAATGCTATAAAGGATATTTTAAACAATATGGAGCCTGCATCACTTCCTTGCCTTCTCCAAGAAAAGATGAAGCCCAGTACAATCCAGAATAATGGGTTTAAAAAGAAGGAAAGTAGTTTTGAGAAGACAAAAAACATTAGCTCTTATTAAAAATATTTAAAAGTTTCTTCAATAGATCTAGGTATAAGGTTATGAAAAGTAATAAGGTCATCAACCATATAATGGAAATATTGAAGTGTAGTGTATTAAACAAGATACCAGCGAAATGCTTCGATGGTTGATAGAATTGGACTCTAAAGTCCATCAGATGATCCGGAAATTCTGGAACTAAATAGATCGGGTATATTTTCTGAATTAATTCGTTCTCATGTTCGATAATTCTATGTTGCGTGATTACATTTTTGACGAGCTGTGAGTTGGTTTCATTTTCATTTTGGTTTCTTAGTTGTGAAAATTCTTCCCTCATATCAGGTGAGGAGTTATAAGCTTTGAGTCTTACTTGTTTCTCTTCGTTAGCGTTTTTAAATTTTGTATTGTAAAAGCTTTTGAGTTTTCTCAAAAAATCAATAGACTGTTCATAGGTATTAGCGTCGAATTCTCCTTCTTCGAGTTGATCATACTCAGGGAATTTATCAAAACCGATCTTCTCCAGCTGCTTTCCGAATTCATTTTTAATGGTAGATAGCTTGTCAACGATCTCCGTTTTTTTGTTCTTATCTAACCCACCCATATTATGGTGAATATATTCGAGATCTGAGACTAGGCGAGGCAGAAGATAGGCAGTCTTAAATTCTGATTCTGCCATGATTTGATCATAAGGGTAGAATATAGAATTGTATGCATTGTCTTTAAATTGAGTAACTGAAAATGCTTCAAAAGCCCATCTTGAGGCCATTATTTCACCTATCATTGGTACCTTATCTTCTGTTGTAATAGATGGGTTTAGCTTATCAAAATTGACTACAACGCCACTAAGAATAAGTTGTGGTATGATTAAAAGGGGAATAAGAATATATACTGTAACGGCAGACTTAAAGGCAGCCGAGACATTAAGTCCGAGTACGTTCGCGAAACAGGACACGGAGAACAGTATCATCCAAGCAGCTAAATGCATTCCCTGAACCTCAAGAATCGCGTGACTAATTATAACATAAGTAAGTGTTTGAATAGCGGATAGGCTAAAAAGTATGATCAATTTTGAGTTGAGGTAACTCAACCTACTTAGATTTAAAAAAGATTCTCTTTTTAAGATTTTACGATCTTTGATGATTTCTTCGGCACTTACCGTAAGTCCCATGAATAATGCTACAATGATGCTCATGAAAAAGAAAACAGGAATGTTTACATTTTCCTTGAATTGATATAAACCTGAATCTTCGGGGGAATATTTAATAATGTAAGAGAGGAGCAAGGCTAATAACGGAGCTTCCAATAAGTTAATGGCCAGGTATTGACGGTTACTTATTTTAGATTTAATATCCCTTATAGTGAATATCGCTAATTGTTTAAATCTCTTTGGTATGTGTAGCGTTTTATGCGGAATTACATCCGTTTCTTTGATTTTTGGAATTACGATTCTGTCCAGAAAGTAGTCATGCCATTGTTCCGGTGATACTTTCCTTTTATTTGTGAAATTGCCATATTCATTGACAACTTTCGATTCGATGATATTGAAAACCTGTTCGGGATTTACACTTTTTGATTGGTCTACAATTTTAGCAATGTCCTTGAAATAGGAAACAGCGCCGACAGGGTTACCATAATAAACCTGATAACCTCCCACATCCAGAATGATAAGCTTGTCGAACATTTTGAATATATCTTCAGACGGCTGATGGATAACCACAAAGACCATTTTTCCCTTAAGTGATAAGCCTTTTAAAAGATCCATGATATTTTCACTATCCCTAGATGATAGCCCGCTAGTTGGTTCGTCGACAAACAAAACGGAGGGCTCCCTTAAAAGCTCCAGTCCAATGTTCAATCTCTTTCTTTGTCCACCTGAGATCGTTTTGTCTAAAACAGACCCTACTCTTAACCGGCGAGTTTCATATAACCCTAGTGATTCAAGGGTATTGTCAACCAATTTGGTTAGCTCATCGTTAGAAGCATCTTTAAAGCTGAGCTTAGCCGCATAATAGAGGTTGTCAAACACTGTTAGCTCTTCTATAAGTAAGTCGTCCTGAGGTACATACCCAATTACACCTTCGATCTTACTCTTGCTGACATGAATGTCTACGCCATTAATTCTGACACTACCGTCAGAAGGAATTTCATTACCATTTAATACATTGAGAAGCGTTGATTTTCCTGCACCACTACCGCCCATAAGGGCAATTAGGCTTCCCGATTCTTCTTGAATATTTACATTTTGTAATCCAATTTTTCCATTCTTGAATTTAAAGCTGAGATCGTTTGCTGTGAAGGTTAAATGATGCTCACTAGAAATCTGCCTGAAAATATTAATTACTTCGCTGTGATATATGGGGGCAGAGTTTACTGTCTTAATAACACTGCCGCTTGAGAAGTTATATATACGCTGACTTCTCATGGCTGAGCCGTTGAGAATAAGATCATTTTCACCTATATACTTTGCAAAGTAGACTTCTTGATTCGGTATTCTAAGAATAAAAACAAATCCCTCGAAGGCAGGAAATTGTAAGTGTTTACATTTATCTGGAATCAGGTTTGATCCATTATCTATGACCAGTATGTTTTCAGAAATGATTTTGTTACGTTCCTGATAGATTACAAATGCTTTTACAAGGTCAGTGACATTTCTAGGGACATTGATGTTGTCACTTATTTGGTATAGAATGCTTTTTTCCCTTTTCGAGACAATTCCATCAGCAGCGATGAGTACAATTAGGTTAAGAACTACGACTATTTTTTGTTGCGCAGTTTGCTCTTTATTTATTTGGTTACAAATACCGAGTATTCTTTTTGATTCTTCTGAAACGTCGTGAGCTTCCTGTGTCCATTTAATGAACATGTTAAAATATTCCTTTGCTTCCTCCACGGTTAATTGTTCGGCTAAGAAATTTTCAACGATGGCTATTTCATCTGTAGTGAGGTCATCTTCCTTAGCTACTATAGCTAATAGTTGAAGAATTGCTTTAAGGATTTGTTCACTCATTTTTATCAGCGGTTAGGTTAGCTTAAAAATACAAAAAGCATTGAATATATATCCAATGCTTTTTAGTCAGATTTGTATAAAGACTTTAGAGCGTTACAATATCTGTTCTGATCCTTTTTACTTCAGTGGTGATATCCAGTAGCATATCTTGAGTAAGGATAAAATCCCCAGTATTCTCGCTGATTTTCTTTTCTACTTCGGCTAAATCACCTTCATACAATATTCTAAGAATGTTAAGTTCAGCGATCATTGTTGAAATGATATCATCTTGAGGAATATCCTTAAGAAGAGCTATGACATCTAATAGTGGTTTTTTTTGGTCTAAAACTACTTTAACTAAAGGCTCAAGAATTAGGTTCCTAATGTCTTCATCTAGTATATCTGTAGGGTAGGTTTCAATAACCTTCACTGCTAGATATAATCCCTCAACGAAGCTTCCGCTAATGACTAAAGCTGCAACGGGTAGTCTATCACTACTTTCAAGCCTTTTTTCTGCTTCGAAAATAGCGTCACTAATTATCGCATTTAATTTAGTTGGATCATTGAGGTTGTTTTGGAAATCATTCATTGTTCTAACATCAAAAACAGATGCAATACCTAAAGATTCTGCCAATTTTTGGCAATTTTCCATATAATCCAATGAGGGTTGTACTTGCTCATAAGAGACTAAATAGCCCATATCTGTAGCATAAATACCAAGGTTTAAGGCAGTCTTGTCTTCATTGCTTTGATACTGGGAAATCCTATCTAAGCTGTTAATTAATTCTCTATCAAAATCAGCACCGGTGGCTTGTAGTAAATAAGGAACTTCAGTAGGGTTGGGAAGGTCTTTAATCACCTTATTAATATCCGCTGAAATTTTCTTCCCTGCTTCTTCAAAAGCAACTGCGTCAGTTTCTGATTTCAGTTGTTTCTTTGACTTTGAGTCACAACTGATGATTCCAACGGCTAAGAAAAGAATCAAAGTAAGATTAGCAAATAATCTATAAGTGGTTTTCATTGTTAGATCTGGTTATTTTAAAATTCCTTCAATTTTAATGCTTTTTTAAATGCCCTCGAAATTTAAGGTTCAATATTTTGCTAATTATATTCGCATTTAAAATATAAGAATCACTTATGAGTGGATTGAGTTTTAGCGCGTTGCGAGTGGGCAAGAGATATTGGTTAGTCAATTTGGGGGAAAGATTCGAATTTGAGATAGTTGATATGATAGGAAATCATGATTTCAAAGTAAAGGATCTTAATTCGTTGGAAATATATACCATATCTGATTTTATCAGATATGGTAAGGGTAAAGATTATGAGCTTAGAGAATTAAGATAATGCGTAGGAAGAGACATGCTTGGACGGCAGCTCACTTTGCCCAGTCAAGCTAAAGTCGAGCGCACGAGCGGCTTCTCTTCCTTCAGAGATGGCCCAAACGACCAATGATTGACCTCTTCTCATATCTCCTGCAGCGAACACATTAGGATTGGAGGTCTTATAATTAGTCGCTTTCACGTTTCCTCGATTGTCCAATTCTAGATCTAATTGCTCCAATAAACCTTCTTTTTGAGGATGCAAAAAGCCAGCAGCTAGTAGGACCATGTCACAAGGCAATATTTTTTCTGTTCCCGCGGCTTCTTCAAATCCTTTTTCTGTCCAAGTGATTTCCACGATTTTGAGACCGGTTACTTTCCCATTTTCATCACCAATAAATTCTTTGGTTAGTACTGACCAATCTCTTTCACAGCCTTCGTCGTGAGAACTAGATGTTCTTAGTGTCATTGGCCATTCAGGCCATGGGTTCTGATCCATTCGTCCGGTAGGAGGTTTTGTTAACAACTCAATCTGAGTGACTGATTTTGCTCCATGGCGATTAGAAGTGCCGACACAGTCAGAACCTGTATCGCCTCCACCAATGACAATAATATTTTTATCTGTAGCCCAAAGATCCTTCTCTAGGAATGGGACGCTTCCTATCCTTTTATTTTGCTGTGTCAAAAAGTCCATGGCATAATAAATACCGTTCAAGTCGCGTCCTGGTAACGGTAAATCACGTGGTACTGTAGACCCTCCACAAAGCAGTAATGCATCAAAATTTGCGTTTAATGAGTCTACAGAGATATTCACACCTACATTGGCATTTGTTTTGAAGTTTATCCCTTCATCTTCCATAAGTTTTATTCTGCGGTCGATAGTCCATTTTTCCAATTTAAAATCTGGAATACCATAACGTAATAATCCGCCAATTTTCTCAGCTCTTTCAAAGACCGTGACATTATGACCAGCAGTGTTTAATTGGCTCGCTGCGGCTAGTCCTGCAGGTCCTGAACCTATGATAGCCACACTTTTACCGGTCCTTACTTTAGGAGGATTTGCCTTTATCAATCCATTCTCAAAAGCATACTCAGCGATGGACTTTTCAATATGCTCAATGGCTACAGGAGGCTTATTGATTCCTAAAACACACGATGACTCACATGGTGCAGGGCAGATTCGCCCGGTAAATTCGGGGAAGTTGTTCGTGGAAGATAAAATCTCAATGGCAGACTTCCAATCATCATTATAAACTGCATCGTTGAAGTCCGGAATATGATTTCCTAAAGGGCAACCATTATGACAAAAAGGAATGCCACAATCCATACACCTAGCCGCTTGCTTATTGGTTTTCTCTTCAGCAAAAGGCTCATAGATTTCTTTGTAATCAGTTAACCTTTCCTTAGGATCTCGTGATGAAGGTAGTTCTCTATCGAATTTTAAAAATCCATCTATTTGTCCCATTACGCTACTTTTTCTTGTTTCTTATTTTCTTCTAATACACGCTTCAAATCGTGAGGCATTACTTTAACGAAAAACGATTTCTTCGCACTCCATTCACTTGAAATCCTATTGGCTATTTGACTTCCAGTTAATTTAAAATGAGCTTCAAGCTCACTTTTGATATAATCTAGCTCATCGTCGGAAGGCGATTCTAATCCTACCATTTCCATATTTACTTTGTCTTCAAAGTCGCTAAATTCATTGAGGACATAAGCCATTCCACCACTCATACCAGCGGCAAAGTTTTTACCTACCTTTCCAATGATGATGACTTTACCTCCGGTCATATACTCACATCCATGATCTCCAATTCCCTCAACTACCGTTTCGATACCAGAGTTTCTTACACAAAATCTCTCACCAGCATTACCATTAATGTATGCTTTCCCGGAAGTGGCGCCATAGAAAGCAACATTACCAATTATAATATTGTCTTCTGTTTTGAAGGTTGATTCGTTTGGTACTTTAACAACTATTTGCCCTCCTGATAAGCCTTTACCACAATAATCATTGGCTTCTCCTATAAGAGTAAACTTAAGTCCTGGCGCTAAGAAGGCTCCAAAACTTTGACCAGCAGAACCGTAGAAGGTGACATTAGAATAGTTTAGTCCTAAACCGACACTTCCATAAAGTTTGGACACTTCATTGGAAAGCATGGCTCCAACCGATCGATCAGTATTAAGGATATCATAGGTTTGATCATTTTTGCCATCAGTGATATAATCTTTGATCAACTTTCGGTCTAATACCTTTTCAAGACCGTGTACTTGATCAAATTGGTGGTAAAGACCAAATGTATCTGGAACAACATCCTGATTTAGGATGGGGGAGAAATCAATATTCTTAAGCTTCCAATGATCGAGGTTATTTTTGACTTTGAGCACTTGAGATTGCCCAACCATTTCGTTAATTGTTGCAAAACCTAACTTTGCCATTATTTCCCTGAGTTCTTGGGCTATAAAGGTGAAAAAGTTAACGACGTGATCTGGGTTCCCAGTAAATAATTTTCTTAACTCCGGTCTTTGTGTAGCAATTCCTACGGGGCAAGTATTGAGATGACATTTTCTCATCATAATACATCCTTCTACGATCAACGCAGTGGTGCTGAATCCGTATTCTTCTGCTCCTAATAATGTGGCAATTGCCACATCTCGACCAGTCATTAATTTACCGTCAGTTTGTAATACAATTCTACTTCTTAAATTATTTTTTAGTAGCGTCTGATGAGCTTCAGCTAAACCCATCTCCCAAGGTAAGCCTGCATGGCGAATGCTACTCAATGGCGATGCGCCAGTACCACCGTCAGCCCCTGAGACGAGAACAACGTCTGCTTTCGCTTTAGCCACTCCGGATGCGATGGTGCCAACTCCCGCCTCCGATACAAGTTTTACATTTATTCTAGCTTTTCTATTTGCGTTTTTAAGATCGTAGATTAGTTGTTTTAAATCTTCAATAGAATAAATATCATGATGGGGTGGAGGAGATATCAAACCAACGCCAGGTGTAGAATGGCGGACTTTAGCAATCCAATCATCCACCTTATGTCCAGGAAGTTGACCTCCTTCCCCAGGTTTTGCACCTTGCGCAATTTTAATCTGCAGTTCGGTAGCCTCGTTTAAGTAGTTGCTCGTTACACCAAATCTTCCAGAAGCTACCTGCTTTATAGAAGATCGCTCCCAATCTCCGTTTTCTTTTTTCTTGAATCGGATTTCATCTTCACCACCTTCACCACTATTACTTTTACCGCCTATTCGGTTCATGGCTATAGCTAAGGTGCTATGTGCTTCATGGCTTATTGATCCAAAAGACATTGCGCCAGTCGCAAATCTTTTGAGAATATTTTCAACTGGTTCTACCTCCTCAAGCGTAATAGATTGTCTTTTCTTAAACTCGAAGAGACTTCTAAGCGTAATCGCATCTTCTTGGTAGGTTAATACGCTTTCTGAGTATTCTTTAAAAAGCTCATAATCGTTGAGTTTGGTTGATTTCTGTAGTAAGTGGATCGTTTTAGGATTAAGCAAATGTGCCTCGCCGTTTCTTTTCCATTGATAATATCCACCAACTTCAAGCAATTTGGAATCGTTTTCAAATCCAGCATGGTGCTTTGTCAATGCCTCTTTTTGTAAATCGTCAAAAGTCATTCCTTCGATTCGGCTTACTGTTCCCTTAAAACACTTCGTAATCACTTCGGAGCTTAACCCTACAGCTTCAAAGATTTGCGAGCTTTGGTAAGATTGAAGTGTGCTAATACCCATTTTTGAAAGTATTTTCAATAACCCGCCTCCAACTCCTTTTTGATAATTTTTAATGTATGTTTTAAGGCTTTTTTCCTTGTTTAGGCGACCTTCTTCATGTGCTTTTTTCAGTATTTCATATACTTTGAATGGATAAATAGCACTTGCCCCATATCCAATAATCGTGGCAAAATGGTGTGTTTCCCATACATCACCCGCTTCCACAATGATTCCTACCTTAGTTCTTAAATTTTTACGAACCAAGTGATGATGAATAGCTCCAGTAGCAATAAGTGAAGGTATCGCGGCATTCTTTTTATCGGTATATCG
>JBLIIJ010000052.1:0-27050 GCA_047635055.1 Cyclobacteriaceae bacterium
TATAATGAGGGTTTGTATTACCGCCGCTATGTTTTTGTAATTCCCCAATATAAAAACTATGAGAGGTATCGGTATAGCGTATCGTACTGTCTTTAAATACTAAATTAATATAATCCTGTTCATCACATTTTTCATTGGTAGAATACAATTCTGTCATATAATCAGGGACACCCATTACTTCTGGGTCGTCGCAAGAGATTGGTGATAGGAGTAGGACTATTAAGAAATAATTTTTCATCAATCGTACATTGTTAAGCAATACTCACCTGTGACTGGTGTGGCAGGGAAAGCTTGGTTGTCACCACCAAGGATAAGATCAAACGAACCACAAAACCGAAGTTTAAACGAATCACCTTCTGTTCCAGTAACTTCTAAGTAACCTGAGGTTGTTTCAGTGTAAATGCTGGTAAGAGATTCATCGATATAGTATTCAAATTCGATACCATTTTGAAAAGAGTAGCGATTTTCAGAGATTAAGTATTTACCGGGAACTATTGTGTTGTTTAAAGCTCTTTCCGCATCCAAATAATAAAAAGTAATACCAGCTCCTTTGTTCGATACCTTGTCTTCAATCGATAGACTATAGTGTTGACTAAAATTAGAACCTCCAGACCAATTTACATCATAAGTAATAGTCGATTCCAATGAATCCAGCTATAGTACGGTACTGTCAGGGAAATCAAGTCTAATGAAATCGTACGCTGCACATTTTTCATTGGTAGAATACAATTCTGTCATATAATCAGGGACACCCATTACTTCTGGGTCGTCGCAGGAGATTAGGGAAAGTGATAAAAAAACTACTGATAATATAAATATTTCTTTTAACGCCATTGTCTGTGTAGTAAAAATTGTTAACTTCAAATAAATGTAACAATAAAATTAACGTGAACACCTATGAGAAAATTACTTTATTGGTCCCAGATTGAGTTAAAACTATGCACTTTAGTGCATTTCGCTTTAGCTTCTAAAATTCTTGCCCTTAGCACCATTTTTTTCTGGACGAGGTTGGGAAAATCCTCTTTCAATGTAATACCTATCGAGCCGTCAGCGCGGATAGCTGCGTCTTTAGATTAAATATTTGATATTGTTCAATTACGAAAGAGGTCTGGCATTGTAATGCGAAATTCTCCATCGATTTTAATTCCATTATATATGGAATCGAGGCTGTTTAATTTTAGTTGAAAATTACCACATAAATAATGTTTATTGAAGGTACTAGACACCCCTGTAAGCTCAATTGTACCAGATTCGTCATTCGAATACAATGACGGTCGGCTATACAAACTCGGATAATATTCGAACAGAAATCCATTTTGATCGAAAAATCTGGATGCAGCTAATTTATATTTCCCAGGTAAAAAAACATCAGACATAGGACGCTCATCGCCAGTGTAGAAAAAAGTTAAAATTAAGCCTTTTTTATTGATTTCATCCTCCCAGAAGACGCTATAATGAGGGTTTGTATTACCGCCGCTATGTTTTTGTAATTCCCCAATATAAAAACTATGAGAGGTATCGGTATAGCGTATCGTACTGTCTTTAAATACTAAATTAATATAATCCTGTTCATCACAGTTTTCATTGGTTGAGTACAATTCTGTCATATAATCAGGGACAGCCATTACTTCTGGGTCGTCGCAGGAGATTAGGGAAAGTGATAAAAAAACTACTGATAATATAAATATTTCTTTTAACGCCATTGTCTGTGTAGTAAAAATAGTTAACTGCAAATAAATGTAACAACATAGTTAACGTAAACACCTATGACAAAATTACTTTATTTAATTTTTATTTCTAGCTCTCTATTGGGGATAGTACAAAACCTGTGGATTACAGGACCGACCGAAGTATGTCCCGGACAAACGTACACTTTTACAGCAACTACTACTTCACAAGGTGCATTCGTGTTTTTTGTGCAGTAAGATGGCGTATGGCTCAACACTGGTACTGCTTGGAATTGTAATGGTACCAACAAATCTGCAACATTTGAACATACTTTTAATAATACTGAAGGTGAAGCCATTTTGCAGTCTCCATTTACAGGCTGGTACTTTTGTGTTGAAAGATCGTCAGACTTGGTCGTGACCAAGAGGTTGGTCGATCCCGAGAAGCCGCGACTCACCGATGGGAGCTTGTCTTTTTGTGGAAATGATACGAGAATGATAAGTATTCCGACATCATTTGATGATGTTCCTTTTTTAAACCCATTACAAATGCTGAAAAATTATCTCAAAATCGGTCTGCGTTCCTTGTGGAAGTATCGCTACTACACAGGCATCAATATTTTTGGTTTGGCTTTTGGCCTTGCTTGTTGATATTTCT
Source organism: Cyclobacteriaceae bacterium (assembly GCA_047635055.1). GTDB lineage: Bacteria > Bacteroidota > Bacteroidia > Cytophagales > Cyclobacteriaceae > JAVJRN01. Next base: position 2,326 of record JBLIIJ010000052.1, read on the forward strand.
ATACGTCATACATGAAGTCTCCTACGATAAGTTCTATTCCGATTCGGACAGAATTTACCGCGTGATTCACTCTTATGGCGGAGGCTATACACCTTAAAGTTGGTGAAGTACATGCGCAATGACTATCCTGAAATAGAGACCGGAACCAGAATTCAAGGTACCTGGGGTTCCGTTTTTAAAGTAGAAGGGGAATATATTAAAGAACCAAAGGGAGCTATTGTTGATTCTACATTTTTCGACGTATTCGAGACCGAATTTTTGGCAGGGAATAAAGGCATGGCGCTCAATGCGCCAAATAGTATCGTACTAACCGAAAGTATTGCAAATAAGTACTATCCTGATCAATTGGCTTTTGGCAGAACTATAGAAGTTGCCGGAACAATTAGAAAGGTGACCGCTATAGTAGCAGATCCACCAAAAAATACCCATTTCCCTTATCGCTACCTCATGGATATCCCGCGAGAATCGTGGGCAGTAGACGGATACTGGACAGGCAATAACTTTTTTTCCTACCTCAAGCTCAAGCCTAATGTGAAGGCTGAGTGCTTAGAAGGACTATCTCGAAGTTTCAGGAATTAAAATTGCTTCAGGTCGTTTTTTTGATGGGCGAAAAGTGACAGTACCAGTGTGGTCATCAATCAATCATTTATAAGGTAATTGAAATGGGATAATCCGATTGGCAAAAGGTTGGCCCGTAGTAGCAATGAATCATGCATTGTCATTGGAGTGGTAGAGGATTTTGATTTTGGAACATTTAGAAAAGAAATACCTCCATTTTTATTCAGCAGTATGAATGTGACTGGAGGCGATGATGTTTCCCCAAATTATCTAATGCTCAAAACGAAAGGAAACCAGTTGGAGACTGTCCGTTTTATCGAAGATCAATGGAAATATTTTAGTAAAAACATTCCGATTGAGGGCGTATTTCTCGACTCGATGTTCAATGACTTGTTGGAAGAGGAAAGACGATTTGGAAACATTTTCGGATATTTTTCACTCTTGAGTGTATCTATAGCTGTATTAGAATTATTCGGTTTGGTTGCTTTCACTATGGAAAAGAAATATAAAGAATTGGCAATAAGAAAAACATTCGGTGCGACCGTGGTTAATTTATTGTGTCTTGTTCTCGGAGATTTTACCAAGCTTGTTTTACTGGGTTTCTTAGTGGCGATCCCAATACCCTATTATACGCTAGATGGCTGGTTGAATGATTACGCTTACAGGATGAATTTGTCATGGTATTGGCTCGCATTGCCGGTAGTTCTTTTGACTTTGTTGACTTGGTTTGTTGTATTTGTGCAGTCATATCACACGACCATTCAAAACCCAGCATTGGCATTAAAAGGCGAATAATAGGCTCATGTCATTATAATCTGGGGTTTCAGCTTAAGATTGATTTTCTTCGTGGTTAGAAGTTAAAAGTGAAGCCATTTTTTTTCGTTCCATTGGAGAGAAGGCTTTCATTTTTATGGAAACATATCCTAGCGGGATTGTTTATAATAAGCAGAACAATAGTACCATGAAACGAATTATTTCCTTTGGCTTTTTCTTCAGCCTACTCTCCATTTCCTCCTTTGCTCAAGATAAAAATTTCTATAAGCCTGGTGAAATATATGCCAAACTTCAGCAACTCAATACTGTAGGCTCAGTGCTTTACGTCGCGGCGCATCCTGATGATGAAAACACGCAATTGATTACATATTTTGCGAAAGGTAAGCACTTGCGCACGGGCTATCTTTCAGCCACACGAGGAGACGGAGGTCAAAACTTAATTGGCATAGAGATCAAAGAAGAGCTCGGCGTTATAAGAACACAGGAGTTGTTGAGAGCTCGGCGCATTGATGGAGGGCAACAGTTTTTTAGTAGAGCGACAGATTTTGGTTATTCCAAGCATCCAGATGAAACCTTCAATGTTTGGGATAAAGAAAAAGTTCTCGCAGACTTTATTTGGGTTTATCGAAACTTTCGACCTGATATTATTATCACAAGATTTAGTCAAGAGCCTGGCGTAACCCATGGGCATCATACAGCATCCGCCATTTTAGGAATGGAGGCTTTTGATATGGCTGGAGACAGTACAGTTTTAAAAGAACAGCTGAACTTGGTGGAGCCTTGGGCGCCACAGAAAATTTTATGGAATATTGGATTGTGGTCTTACCGCAGATCGGGAGAAAAGTTTGATCCTGAAGGGTTTTCTGTACTAGACGTTGGTAGGTATGATCCATTATTAGGGGAGTCGTATACGGAAATAGCTGCACGAAGCAGAAGTTCTCATAAAAGCCAAGGTTTTGGACAGTCAGGCTCAAGGGGCTCGGAAAATGAATATTTAAAACAATGGGGTGGTATAGAAACTGATGATCTTTTTGAAGGGTTGGATTTGACTTGGAACAGAATAGAAAATGCGGAATATGTGCAATCGGCGATCGATAAATGCTTGAATAATTTTGATGCTCAAAATCCCTCATCAATAATTCCTTATTTAATCGAGGGGAGAAAAGCACTATTAAAACTACCAGATCAATACTGGAAAGATATCAAAATGAATGAAATCGACCAGCTAATCGTCGCAGCTGCAGGTCTCTATCTTGAAGCAAGAACCGATAAGATTTATTTTACAAAAGGAGATTCTATCAAGGTGGAAATTGAAGCAGTTAACCGGAGTGATTACCCGATCATCTTGACTTCAATAGATATGTCGCTTCAGGATGAATTGATAAATGAAGCTGTTTTATTGCAAAGCAACAAATCCCATATTCAGGAATTTCAATTTGCTATTCCTGAGAATACCAACATTTCCCAACCCTATTGGCTAAAGAAAAAAGGCACTTTGGGTATGTACAATGTGAGTGATCTTAAGCGCATAGGCAAGCCTGAAAATGATCCATTATTTAGCGCAAGAATTAGCCTGAAAATCGACGATCAATATATTGACCAAGTTTTGCCTATAGTTTATAAGACGACAGATCGAGTAAAAGGGGAGGTGTCGCAACCCATCGTTATGACGCCTGAAGTAATGGTGAACATCGAGACTAAGTCATTGGTTTTTGGAAATGAAGAACCTAAAACTGTCAGTGTACGCGTTACTTCAGGAAAAGAAAATATTTCAGGTGAATTAAAGCTAATGTTACCCAAAGGATGGAAATCAAAACCTTTGTCTCAGCCTTTTGCAAGCAAAATAAGAAACGAAGAAAAAGTCTATAGTTTTTTGGTAACCCCTCCAAAACGCTCCTCAAAGGGTCAGTTGAGAGTAGAAGCGGTTACAGAAATGGGCACTTTTGATAAAGGAATCACCAAGATTTCTTATGACCATATTCCTAATCAAGTTATTTTTCCTGAGGCTATCTTAGATGTGACGAAAATAGATTTAAAGATTATGGGAACGGAAATCGGCTATGTGATGGGTGCAGGCGATCAGGTGCCTGAGGCCTTAATGCAAATCGGATACAATGTGACCTTGCTGGAAAAAGATGATATTGTCCTTGATAATTTAAAATTATTCGATGCAGTGGTCGTCGGTATTCGGGCCTTTAATGTCAATGATTGGATGGCTTTTAAGAATCAAGAATTATTCGAATATGCCAAGGCAGGAGGTACAGTAGTTGTACAATACAACACCTATGGAACGGTCACGGATAAACTTGCCCCTTATCCATTGAAAATTTCAAGAGATCGAGTTTCGGTAGAGGAGGCACCTGTTGAAATTATCGATACCGCTCATCCTGTAGTTAACCGTCCAAACAAGATTTTGAAACAAGATTTTGAAAATTGGGTACAAGAGAGGGGACTTTACTTTCCAAATGAATGGTCAGCGGAGTTCAAGCCAATTTTAAAAATGAACGATCCAGGAGAAGATGAAAAATTAGGAAGCTTGTTAATTGCCCCATACGGAAATGGCTATTATGTCTACACTGGTTTATCTTTTTTTAGAGAATTGCCGGCAGGCGTTCCTGGCGCTTATAAGTTATTGGCCAACATACTTTCTTTGAAACAAACCAGTAATTAACTCAAACTTGATTTATAGAGAAGTGAAGGAACTTGTATTACCAGCTCCCCTTTTTCTTAAAAGGGGGAGACTAATTTCTTTCATTGTCGTCATTTATCTCGTTCCAGTTATTAGCTTTCTTCACTATTTTGGAAACTTATTTTAATGAATTATCTCGATCTGATTGTTCTCTTTGGAACATTATTGACCATAGTTGGATATGGTGTATACAAGACAAGAGGACAGCATAATATTGAAGGCTATCTTCTAGGTGACAAATCCATGAAGTGGGGCACCATTGGTCTTTCTGTGATGGCGACACAAGCAAGTGCGGTGACTTTCATATCCACACCCGGTCAGGCTTATGAAAGCGGCATGGGTTTCGTACAGAATTATTTTGGTTTGCCCATAGCCTTGATCATTGTTTCGACTGTTTTTATTCCTATTTTCTACAAACTCAAAGTATACACGGCCTATGAGTTTTTGGAAAATCGATTTGACCTGAAAACGCGTTTGTTGAGTGCTTTTTTATTTTTAGTTCAAAGAGGATTAGCGGCAGGCATTACGATATATGCACCAGCCATTATTATTTCATCAATTTTAGGATGGAACTTGACGTTGACCATTTTGATCACTGGCTTATTGGTGATTATCTACACTGTGTCAGGAGGGACGAGAGCAGTCAGTATCACGCAAAAGCATCAAATGGCTGTGATTATGGCGGGAATGACCGCTGCTTTTTTTATGATGATTGGTTATATTTCTGATTACGTCACCTTTGGGGAGGCAGTAACTATCGCCGGTAGATTAGAAAAACTGAATGCTGTTGATTTTGATTTCAACTTTGAAAAACGGTATACTTTCTGGTCTGGAATTACTGGAGGATTATTTTTAGCATTGGCCTATTTTGGTACAGACCAGTCCCAAGTACAGCGCTATATTGGTGGAAAAAACGTAAAAGAGAGTCGTATGGGCTTAATGTTCAACGCCGTATTTAAAATACCAATGCAATTTTTCATATTATTTGTTGGCGTGATGGCGTATGTCTTTTACTTATTTTATCAGCCACCAGTACATTTCAAGGAAGCGTCTATTGTATTGCTAAAAGATTCTCAATACAATACCGAATACCTTCAATTGGAGCAGCAATATGAAGATATTACCAATCAGCGTCGAGAGGTGGCATTGTCTTTTGCGAAGGCTGATGAGGATATAGAACAACAGCAGTTGGGAGATGAATTGTCACAGTTGGATCAAGCATCCATTGCGACTAGAGAAGAGGTAAAGGAGTTGATCACTAAAATGGATCCAGAAATTGAAACGAAAGATTCTGATTACGTTTTTCTCACCTTTATATTGAACTATTTGCCTCATGGGCTCATTGGGCTTTTGATCGCCGTTATCTTTTCTGCCGCCATGTCATCAACTTCCTCCGAATTAAATGCACTTGCGAGTACTACATCAATTGATTTTTATAAAAGACTAGTGCAAAAAGATGGGAGTGATACGCACTATTTGAATGCCTCAAAAATGTTAACTTTTGCTTGGGGCGTTATTGCCATTATTTTTGCGGTTGTTGCTAAGAATTCCGAAAACTTAATCGAGGCGGTGAATATTGTAGGGTCTATATTTTACGGTACGATTCTAGGAATATTTCTAGTGGCGTTTTTCTTTAAAGGCGTAAAAGGTAATGCGGTGTTCTATGCTGCGTTGGTTGCACAGACAATGGTATTCGTTTTTCATTTTTTAACCTTAGCGGAGGTAATCACTTTAGGCTATTTATGGTATAACGCCATTGGGTGTTTGATTACCATACTTGTGAGCCTTTTCTTACAGAAAATCATTTCAACGACTAATGCGTAAAATACGATAATCAATTAACGTGTATAGAAGATTGCAGTGAGTGAATTAGACGAAAAAGTGAGAATACGTGTTTTTAAGATTCAATTTATTAGGAGAAAAACCAGTGCGCTTATCATGGTATTAATAGCAAATTTGGCCTTTGGGCAAACAGCATGAGCTGCCTTACCACCAAACCCTTAAACGGGAAAATGTTACGCAAAAAAATATTTAAACTAAGGGATTGAAATAGTAAAATGTAAGGTTTGCAGAGGAGGAATTAATAGTAAACAAGCGTATTATCGCAGCTGACTGGGGAGAGGCAATATTGAGTAATAAATGTGCTAATAGAGTAAAATGTAGGGAAGCGCAATATACTTCGAATAGACTAACTGCGTTTAAGCTGGGTTAAGCCAAATTTATAAAGCCTACGCTTTGTGAAGTCTGCTCAAGATTGTTTGCGCAGACTTTTTTACTTAGCGTGTTAGCTGAGTTTTTCGATTTTTTTAAGCACTTCATCAGCCTCGGCTTGCTTTGCATCGCTTGCTTTTCGATTAGAGCTTGATAGCTTGTAAGCATCTTCTAAAAGTATTTTATATTGTTTTTGAAGTTTCTCTGTCTCTGTCTCTTTTTTGAATAATCCGAACATGATTGTTTGTTTGTTTCTATCTACTCAACTCCAAGCATCCAGCAAAGTTTGAATTGAACAAAAAAAAGACCTGACTCAATGCCAGATCTTGTTATACCCAATGCGAGAACTTCTTATTTCAAAGAAGAAATGAGCTCCTTGTTTCTTTTCGTGTAGCCGAAATCACCACCATCGTTAACTTTTGCCATTGCCATTGACGCTTTAGCCGTTGCAATCGCTTCTTTCTTTTCACCGAGCGCAGCGAGAATTCTGGCTTTAGTGTATACATTCCAGAATTGCTCTCCATTTTCTCCAACTGCTAAGTATTTGTTCATCCATGCTAATGCTTGATTCAAATCTTTTCCAGTGTTCAAATAATAGTTTGCTGCCTGCACATAGCTCTGTGGATCGACTTGTGTGTTTGCGCTGATCTGAGCCATTACTTCTTCATCAAATGAAACAGTCATTGGCACTTTTATAGATACGTCAGCCCATTGTAGTTCAAGACTAGCAGCGGTATTTTCTTCATTAAGATCACTAATGTTGAATGTTAGCGTTTCAGTATTTGAGGAAAGTTTTGTTGGCTTTACTTTAATGCTAATTGCCGCATTTTCTTCCTTGTAAGCGTTCATGTTTCCGCCAATTTTACCATCGTAAAATACAACTGTCCATTCGTCCTTATTAGGAATAGTAAGGATTTGATACTCACCAGACGCTAATGTGCCATCACCTATGGTTACTTTTCCGTCGAGCTTTAATATTGATCCGCTATTAGCTCCTGTGCGCCACATCGTTCCATATTGTTCTAGAAACTCATCTCCCGTTCCGAAAATCTTACGTCCTTTCATCTTAGGTCGGAAATAGTCAACAGATACCTTAGTAAGGCCAACAGTACTGCTCACGCTACCCGCTGGGCTAGATTGTGGCATATTTATCTGTGAAAATCCTGAGAAAGTCAGTAATAGGGCAATAATTGTTAGTTTTAAACTTTTCATGTTGTTGAGGTTTTTAAGAAGTAAATAATCTAAATTTTTGATCGTTCAATGGCGAGACTAAATACTTTTTTCTTATCTGATTTTGATTATAAATATTGATGAACATAGACTCATACGAAAAACTTCCAAGGTCGTTCTATCTAAGGCCGAAAGTAGTTCAAATAGCCCAAGATTTATTGGGAAAATATCTTTTTACAAATAAAAATGGTCAATTAACCGTTGGTAAAATAGTGGAGACTGAAGCCTATGATGGTCGATGTGATAAGGCTTGTCATGCGTTTTTGAAACGAACCAAAAGAACAGAGATTATGTATCAGGAGGGTGGCATTGCATATGTTTATTTATGTTATGGAATACATCATTTGTTCAATATCGTGACCAATGAAGCGGGTTTGGCTGATGCAGTGCTTGTACGTGGTATAGAACCAGTCATGGGTGAAGGAATTATGCTAGAAAGACGAAACGGAAATAAGAATATTGGTGCCGGCCCAGGAGTTTTGACGCAAGCATTGGAGATAAAGAAAGCGCAAACAGGTATAGATCTTACTGGAGAGGAAATTTGGATTGCCAGTGAAAATGATGCTAAGGGATTTAAGATGATAACTGATATTCGAATCGGTATTGATTACGCCGAAGAAGATGCATTTTTGCCTTGGCGATTTTACATCGATGGGAACCCATGGGTCAGTAAAAGGAAAAGGCTCTAATTAATTAGAGCCTTTTTGTCACCACATTATAAATTGTATTAAAAATTTTTAATCTTTTAATAACACAATACTAAAACGTATTAACCATATATAAAAGTGAATAGTGTAAAAAAATATAAAAATATTTATATAAAAGAGTTGATAATTTTATTGCTTCTGACCTCTATTAATATGGATACAAAGGCTCAAGTGAGTTTTTATGGAGATCCACTACCGGTAAAAGCGCTGAATACTTCAAAAAATGAAAGCTTTTTGGCATTGGATAGGGCTAATCATCGATTATTATTTACCAGAGATTTCGGATTAAATAATGATGGAAATATCCGCAGTTTTATATTAACAGTTTCTGATTCGGCTCCAATTAAAATTTATTCTGGTAATCAATATCTCATTTCTTCAGGAACATCATTGATGAATAATGACCATTTCATTAGTAAAACACATTTTGAGCGTGGGCGATATTATTCGCAAATTATAGCAATGGATAGGCAGAAGGAGGAAAAGGAATTACAGATTGGGGACTTAGACAATTTGGCTCCTACCCAATCAGGGCATATTTCTGCTGATGGCAAGCGACTACTGATAAGTGCTCAGAAGAAAAACGGGTACGGTGTGGAAGATATATATATATCTAAGAAAGAAAATGGTCGATGGTCAGCGGTGCAGGATTTAGGATTTGATATAAATACAGAATTTCAGGAAATAAGCCCTTTTCTGGCGGCAGATAATAAAACCTTAATTTTCGCCTCTAACCGAAGAGGTGGTTATGGGAGTATGGATTTATATATTACCGAGAGGTTAGACGATTCGTGGAGAAGATGGTCTGAGCCAAGAAATCTGGGTGCGGCTGTCAACACTTCTGGTGCAGAATCGTCAATGGTTTTCTTTACTGATGATGAGTTTGCCTATTATATCTCCACCAAGGATAGCGATGGCTATGGTGATATTAAGAAAATTAGAATAAAATCGGAAATAGAACCTGCCGAAATAGATTCAGTAAAGTCAACACCAATATTCGTAGCTGATGCCGAATCGTTCAGTTTTATTTTAAAAGACGCGAAATCAAATGTTACGCTAAAAGGCATGGCCTTTTATGTGAATAATACTGATACAGTTTGGCTCGAACCTAAAGGGGAGCAACTGTTGTGGAGTGAAGTGAATGATCAGCCTGAGAGTATCGAATTTAAAGCGGTTGGCTATCTGTCAGCAACCATGGTAGTAGATGTTGAAGACGCTGGGGAGACTATTGAAGTCTTCATGGAGCCTTTATCAAAAGGTAATATTATTACGTTGAAAAATGTGCTCTTTCATCGAGGTACGGCCAATTTTGTTGAGGGCACTCAGCGTGAGCTCGATCTTGTTGTTGAAATGCTCAATGAAAACCCAGAAGTAAACATCTTTCTAACGGGACATACTGATGACACTGGTGATAGCAGACTAAATACTCGACTTTCAGAACAACGCGTCTTGACGGTTAAAAATTATTTAACTAAACAAGGCATAAAATCCGAAAGTATTGATGGTAAAGGATTTGGAGGCAGTCAACCGAAATTCAGCAATAGTCGAGAGCAATCAAGAAAACTCAATAGGAGAGTAGAATTTGAGATCGTCAGGGATTAAAAACCTTTAGCAAGATCATCTCCGCGTGGGTCAGCTCCGCCTTCATATGTCCCATCATCTCTTACCAGTATACAGTCTGCTCTACCTATTTTATCTAAAGTATTGATCTTATGTCCCATTTTTTCTAAGCTTTTTTGAATCCTTTTCGTCAGCGCTCCTTTTTCGACTTTAATCTCATCAGGCAACCATTGATGATGTATTCTCTTCGCTGAAACAGCCTCTTGCATGGACATATCATAATCGATGACATTCCTAATTACTTGAGATACGGTCGTAATAATGGTTCCACCACCAGGCGTTCCAACAACCATTTTTAAGTGTCCATTTTTTTCAACAATAGTTGGTGTCATGGCGCTGAGCATTCTTTTGCCCGGGGCAATGGCATTTGCCTCATTGCCAATCAATCCATAGTAGTTTGGCGAACCCGGTTTGGCACTGAAGTCGTCCATTTCATTATTGAGTACAAAGCCTGCTCCTTTCACCCAGACTTTACATCCATAGTTCATATTTAGCGTAGTAGTGATGGCGATAGCGTTACCTTCTGTGTCTACCACAGAAAAATGAGTGGTTTCTGTTGACTCATAAGGTGGAATATTACCATGACTGATTTCGCTTGATGGTGTTTTTTGATCTACTAAAATTTCACTGAATCTCTGTTTAGCGTAAATAATAGAGATTAGCGTGTCAACAGGGACATCAAAAAAATCCGAATCACCGATGAACTTGGCTCTGTCGGCAAAAACCCTACTTTCAATTTCTGCCATTAGATTTATAGCTTCCGTTGAGTTGTGTTGATAATTACCAAGAGATAATAATTCAGCACCTCTGAGAATTTGCATTAAAGCGATTCCTCCACTTGATGGAGGAGGCATACCTATGATTTTATGGCCTTTATAATCACCAATGATTGGAGCGCGCCATATTGCTTTATAATTCTCAAGATCTTTTTTCGAGATGATGCCATTTCCGGCAGCCATCTCTTTGGTTATTTGATCTGCGACAATTCCTTTATAAAAACCATCTCTGCCTTGATCCCGAATAAAAGAGAGTGATGCCGCAAGCTCTGCCTGTTTAACAAGGTCACCAGCAGTCCAGCCAACTTCCTTTATTGCCCATGGACGATATCTGTTAGCTTCTTTGAAGTCTTGTTGCTTTTCATTAAGTGCGGAAGCTTCATCCTCCGTGATTTCAAATCCGTAATAGGCCACATCCACTGCAGGCTGAACAAGTTTTGACCAAGGTAAATTTCCATACGTTTGATGGAGTTCCCACATTCCAGCAACGGATCCTGGGACTCCAGAAGCCAAGGTTCCTTGGTTCGATAGTTTACTTATAGGATTGCCTTCACTATCTAGAAACATATCTCTATGTGCTAAGGAAGGAGCCATCTCTCTGAAATCAAGCGCGCTAGATGTGCCGTCGCTCATGCGCAAAACGGCAAAACCACCACCACCGATGTTTCCGGCTCTTGGGTAAACGACCGCTAGCGCAAACTGGGTAGCAATAGCTGCATCAATGGCATTCCCACCATTTTTTATAGTTTGAAATCCGATTTCAGTGGCAATAGGATGTGCCGAGACCACCATCGCACTGTCTCCAATTGCACCAATGAGCTCATTTTTTGATTCGTTGAGCGTCGTTTGTTTCGTGCAATTGAGCAGAAATGGGAAGACAAATAATACCCACCATTTTTTCCTAATACTCATGTCGGGAGCTACTGTTTAATGATTTATACTTTACTGTCTTAATTCGTTTTTTACCACGATCTTTCTTTGCATCATAAGGGCCTAGTTTTTTACGTGACTTTGTTATCGGTACCTTATAATAGCTCACTTGACACCCTGATGACAATAAGAGAAAACTTAGAAAGGAGAGAAGAATGAATTTTTGACGCATCTGAAAACTAATATTCGAAATGATAACGAAAAATAACACCTATTTATGATGCATCAATGAATTTTGGATTTTTTGATTTTTTTGGCTTTCGGATTTCGACCGTTATATTTTCATTCTCGGCCATAGACTTAAAGTCTTCAATTGTTTCCAAAACGTCCTGATCTATCCATATGGAGTCGGATTCATCAATAATTACTTTAGAACCTGAAGGGATGTTTTTAAGTCTCTTTCTTAAGTATGCCTTGTTTAAAAAGCTAACGTCTTTTTCAAGATTAAAAATGTAAGTCTCACTACCTTCTTTAATGACAGTGATAGATTGGTGTAAGTTAGTTTTGAGGACAAAGAAAATGCCCGTGGCAATGCCGATAGAAATACCAACAAGTAGGTCGGTGAATAAAATGGCAAGTATGGTCACTACAAATGGAATGAACTGATCATTGCCCTTGGCGTATAAATCTTTATATAACGCAGGTTTTGTGAGCTTGAACCCAACAATTAATAGTACAGCGGCAAGCGCAGATAGTGGAATTAAGTTTATTACCCGAGGAAAAAGTAACACACTTATGATTAGTAAAAATCCATGAAAAATTGCGGAAACTTTCGTTTTACCACCAGAGCTTATATTCGCCGTGCTCCTGACGATAACAGCTGTTAGTGGAAGACCTCCTATAAGCCCTGAAAGCATATTACCGATTCCTTGGGCTCTTAATTCTCTGTTCGTTGGCGCAATTCTTTTTTGTGGGTCAAGTTTATCTACCGCATCAAGACTTAAGAGCGTTTCTAGTGAGGCAATAATGGCGATAGTAAAAGCCACAATGTATATTTCTGTATTGAAAATTTGACTGAAGTCAGGTAACGTTAATATGCCTACTACCTCCGAAAAATCTTTTGGAACTGGCAAGCCAACAAGATGACTTTTCGCTAAAACAAAATCCGATGCAAATTGCGGGTAAATGAACGTATTAATAACTATTCCTGAAACAACAGCCACCAGTGCTCCGGGTACGATATTGGTCCAAGATAATTTTTTCATGAATGGTCGATCCCAAATAATTAGGAAAAACAATGAAATAAGACTGATGATTACAGCGCCTAAATCTATGTTTTGAAAAGCTAAGACAATTTCCGTAAATGTATTTAAGCCGTCTTGTTGAAAGAATGCTTCGTCACCTTCGTAATCTTGGTCGTCTCCAAGAGCGTGTGGTATTTGCTTCAAGATAAGAATCAGTCCAATAGCTGAAAGCATGCCTTTGATTACAGAGGAAGGGAAAAAGTGACCAATTATTCCTGCGTTTACGATACCAAGGATCAGTTGTATAAAACCTGCTATAACAACCGCTAAGAGAAACGCCTCAAAGGATCCAAGTGTATCTATCGCATTCAATACAATTACCGTAAGTCCTGCCGCTGGCCCACTCACACTTAACTGTGAACCACTAAGAACCCCTACAACAAGACCACCAACAATACCAGCAATAATTCCAGAGAACATTGGCGCACCGGAAGCCAGTGCTATTCCTAGGCAAAGGGGTAAGGCAACAAGAAATACTACCATTCCTGCTGGTAAATCAGTGCCAATATGTTGAATGTATTTTTTCATATATGAAGTTATATCGCTGGGCGATTGGGGGAGTTGATGAAGTTTGTCTTTATTCTAACGGTAAAGATCGCGCATTCTTTGAGGAAGTACAAGAATGCAGACAAAACTCGATTTAAAATGTTAAAACCATAAGTATCTCTTTATCAGCGACTAAAAATCCTGCCATTAAATTAATTTATTAACAATCTTCTTGTATGGTAAACTTGTTATTGTTATATTCCTGCACCATTTGAAACCTAATACCTCGTCAGCTTAATGAAATTGGACACATCTCATTCCTTAAAGAATAAAATACCAGAAGCTTATCACTCTTACGTCACGCAAAACATTGATAAAATTCCTTCATCAAAAAAAGGAGGAGCTAGTACTGATCAAACTAAACAAGACCCCAATAGCTTAAAATCGAGAAGTAGTCAAAAAGAGTTCGCAATGGCCTCAATGATGGCTAAATCATTGCGTGAATCTCTCTCTCCAACAATGTCAGAAATATGTGAATCATATGTCTCTGGAAGACTGACGGCAAAGTTTAGGAACTTGACATCATTAGAGGATGGTCAGACCGGAAGAAGACCTATGACATTGAGTAAACATGGGCATCTACTAAATGGGTTTGAGTTTAATTCGGAACATCCTTACGAGCAGATTTTCGGAGCGAATTACTTCATTAAATCAGGATCTAGAAAAGGTCAGGTTATTTTGCATTTTCCCTCCTTTATACCAGAGAATACTTTTGCCAGACCAGATGGAGCAACCAATTTTAAAATAAAAGCAAGGCTCGTGGCTCTTTCCGATTTTTCATTTGATATTAATGAAGACGCTTACGTGGCTAAAAACAAAGATCTTCATGGTAAGTTTGGTGATTTTGAAACAACCATGCTTCCACTTTTAAAAATTCCTCTGGAACCTATGACTGCTATGATAGGTATTGATTATCCGGAAGGTATTCCGGAAGAAACCGCATGCTTTTTAGTAATGGCAATTAGTTTCTACAGATATGAAGTAGGTAAGTTTAATCACTTAAGTAAAAAAAGTGGAATGACAATTAAAAGAGTTTATTAAATCTTTTTCATGAATTATCAGTTCTCCTTTAGTGGAGAGAAATAATATAATATCAGATAACCATTTTGAGTCACTACGCCATGTGGGAGACGATTTAGCTGATCAGGCATTCTTAAGTTTGAAGAAGAACAAGAACATCGCGGAGACTTTTTATTTGTTGGAAACGAATAGCGAGCTTGTCAACAGCTCATTTGATGATGAGAAATTTCAGGAATTTATAAATTTCTATAAATCTTATTACGCGAGTATTGATTTCGGCGTATTGGTTAATGGTCAGTCTTTTTTTCAAAAGTATACTGGAGAAATACTTGCCATGCTAGGCTTTTATTCCCTGCCGTATTGCTATGCAGGAGCTAAAGGAGTTCGAGTGCTTTATTTATCTAAAAAAATAAAAGAGGATCCAGAGCGGCGATTACTCGAAACAGGGCAATTTGTATTTGACGTAAGTGAAACAAATAGTTTTGGTGAGCACGGGAAAGCTTTAGTATCAATCGCTAGAGTTCGTTTGATGCATGCAGCAGCTCGACATTATACGCAAGCACACATTACTGATGAAATAGCAGTAAATCAAGAGGATCTTCTAGCCACCTTAATGTCTTTTTCCTTAATTTCTATTCGTGGCTTAAGAAAAATTGGTATTTCTATCCGCAAGGAAGAATCCCTATCTTTCATTGGTATGTGGAATGAGATAGGCTTTTTGCTTGGTATTATGCCAGAAATATTGCCCAAATCTATCAATGAAGCTGCCAATATGGAAAGGTTGATTCGCAAGCGCCAATTCAAGTACTCGATGGAAGGTGCGGCTTTGACAAAGAGCCTTTTGGGTTTTCTTTCATCGCAAGAGATATCAGGAATACGGCTTGATACAAAAGGCTATATGGCTATGCTTCTTGGTAATGAAGTGGCTAGCAACGTGGGTGTTAAGGCGTCAAATATTGAAGTTGTTCTTTTTAAAAATATTGCACGCACCAGAAGTTTGTTTACCGAATTTTCAGAGAAAAATTATAGTGCTATAAAAAAGCAGTTAAATAAAACGGTCGAGAAAAAATCATTGAAGGCAAAATTTAAGGCTATTTGATGTGGTTAGTCTTTGAGAAAAATTAGATAATATTCTAAGGGAATAATTGAGCTAATTCAGAATTATTTGTGGCCTCATTTGAAAAATTCTGTTCACCAATAATAATGGTATGATCCCTTAAGGTTTATTTAGAAACTTCCGGTTTGTGACAACAGTAAACTTTCAGGAATATTTGTATAAGGGATAGGGTGTTCATTTTATAGCATGGTGTTGTTGTAGATATAATATGTGAAAATAACCTTCTCAACCTTCCGGTAGATCTAACCGTTCAAACTGTATGATTCGTCAAATCATTATTTTTACTTTTTTGTCTTTTTCTCTGAATATAATGAGTCAGTCAAAAAATGAGCGATCTCGGGTGTTTTACGAAGATGCGCTTACTCAATATAGATCTAGGGATTATACATCAGCGTTAGATGACTTGCAAGGAGCGTTGAATCTTCAACCAAATGCAGAGGTTTACTACTTAGAAGGAATGATCTATGAGGCCTTAAATCAGCCTCTCAGAGCTTTATCAGCTTATGAAGCTTGTGTTAAGTTGGAAGAAAACTATAGTGAGGCTATATTTCAAAAGGCGTTGATTTATTTAAATCATGGGGATGCGAATCAGGCACTAAAGGATCTTAATTGGTTGTTGTCTGGTCAAAACAGGTCATATACTCGTGGCGTTTATTTTCAGTTGGATGAGTCGGGGAATAATCAAAACCAGATCATGTCTTTGGAAACGATGCAATCCAAGCTTCAATATTATCGTGCTCAAACGTTGATGAAATTAGAGGAGACTGACAAAGCCATAGTCGCTTATAAACTATCCTTGTCTATAGAGGAACATCCAGATTATTTTATAGGGCTTGGGCTAGTATATTTTAAAATCCGTAACAATGAATTAGCCAAGATCAATTTTGAAGAAGCGATCAAAATTGATCGATTGAATGAAAATGGTTGGTATAACCTTGCCTTACTAGATCCAGATATTGTAATTCCTGATGAGGTTATAGCACTTTCGGAAGGAGGTTCATTAGCCAATCTACTAGCATCAAGAGCGATGGAAAAAGAAGAATACAATCGTGCGATTATTTATTTCGATCATATTATCAAACGAAATACAAAAGATGCCTTGTCTTATATTAATAGGGGTCGTGCCAAATCTAAATTGGGCCTATTCGAAGATGCCAGACGCGACTTTTCAGATGCGCGAAAAATAGCTCCGAGACGAGCTGAGTCTTTATATCTTTTAGGAAATTGTTATTTTCTTGAAAAGAATTTTAGTGCATCACTTACTTTTTATGATGAATACTTGGCATTAGAGCCTAATAATGCATTGATTTGGTACAATGCTGCTATGGCTCATTTAGAACTAGATCATAATCAAGAAGCGTGTGCGTATTTGAATCGTGCGAGTAAGTATGGAATGGTGCAGGCTAATCAATGGAAGAATAAGTATTGTGAAGATTGATAAAGGTCTCATTAAATTCATTGAATTGTGAGGTTAATGTTGCTCAATCGCTTTTTTTAGCAATTATTAGGATTGCTTTAGCTTATTAAATACTCTCTGAATCATCTATTTACCTGTTCATTCACCTATGTTTTTTTACAATTAGAATTTTGCTTTCTTTTGTAATGGTAAATCATAGAATCAGATGAAGAAACAATTTTTATTAGTAACCGCACTCGCATTTATGATGAATTTGACCTTCGCCAATGAAAATGACGGAGTGAAAATCAAGATTAGCGAAAATAAGCTTGATAAAATTTATAAAGTGTTTTTCGGTTCGGTAGAGCCAATTGAAGTCACGATATCTATTTTAAATGCAAAAGGGAAGGAATTACAATCAGAAACAACTAAAGGTTATGGTTTCGAAAAACAATTTAGTCTAAGCAAACTACCAAACGGCCTTTACACATTCGTGCTTAAGTATGATAATGAAGAGTATACGCATGATGTTTTTCTTAAGAGTAAAAAGGACATGTGGAAAGAAAGTATTGTCGTGAGGGAGCATAGCGATAAGGTTGAAATCCATGTTGAGGAGTTCAATCAAGATCCAGTAAGTGTTTTCTTTTTGAGAAAGGATGGGAGTTGGGTGGTATATGACTTTTGGGAAACTGAAAATAACAGAGATAAGGTGTACCTAAAAGAAAAATTTGAAGGTGCATCGAAGATAGAAATAATTCAAAATGGTGAGGTAGTACTTTCAAGGTCTCTCGCATACAATTGATGAAAGTAAATTGGCATTAGGTTAAATGTTTAAAAGTTGGTTTGTTCCTTAAGGGTAACAAACCAACTTTTCTATTTTTGGAGTGAGCCAATTGAGCCAATTGCGATGTATTGAAATTGCATAAGAAAAGAAAACGATCCATCTCCGCTAGATCCGCTGATCTAAGAGCTTCAGAACATTCTTGGTTTACAATTATTGTAGGTCTGAAATTCAAAAGCAAATGTGAGCATGCCCCTAACATGGCAAAACCCGTTTATTATCTTGGCTCTAGAAGTATTTTAGGTTCATCCCTTTGTCATGCAAATCAAGATACCTTGCTTTTGTCGCCTTAGTTGGTTTTATTTCAAGCTAGATTAATTTTTTGACAGTGTTGATATGCAGAAAGACTTGAATGAATGCTTAGATGGGCGCTCGACTCAATAGGCTCGCCTAAAGTACTTACTTAGCAAAGATCTAAATGATAGGAATATTGATATTTTCCTTCGACATTTTGAAATATTGCAAAACCTCGACAGCATTGGTTTCTATAGGTGACTATCGCTTGATTTTGGCTGAAACCAATTTTTGAGACTTGTATAAACGCTTTGCTGTGCACACAATTTATGTTCTCGATATACTCACATGCTACACTTTTTGAGAGGAAGCAATTGATTTCTGATTTAGAGATCAATTCAATGTTATTTAAAGATGCTAAAGATATGTGGCGGTCCAATGCATTGACAATTTTATAATCAGCCAGCGCAATAGAATCGAAAGTGAAGTTACCGTCAATTTCTAGAGCTAACTGTGATTTATTATCAATATTTCCAATTTGTACTACTTCGGTTGTGTTTTGACTGAGAATAAAACCTTCTTCTTTCTGGGTGATAATATCAAGAAGAGATTTATAAATTGATTTTTCAGATGAGGAAATATCATCGGGATCGGAGAGGTTGAAGTTTCTACAAGTAACAAAGTTTGGGAGGAGTATTATGATGTCACTTATAAAAAACTGGTCAACAATTTCCTTTTGACAATTGGCATACTTGGCAATAAATACATTGCTATAACTGGAGTTTAAGGATATCGTAGCTGTGTCTCTTGACATTATTTGGGCAAGAACGTTTTCTTTTTCATCCAGTAATATTATTGCTTCGGCATTGGGGTTGAAAAACTTGAGGTCTTTCTGTAACGTTATGTTTTCTTCATTGCAGGAGAAAAAAACGAAAAACAAAACCCATAGCGCAATGTTGTTGTGCCTCAGCATTGATGACAACTGCTGCCCTAGGTAATGTGCAAGGTTGGTGCGTTTCAAAATTTATTGGCCTTAGCCAGTCTAATGTGCTCAAGATGATGTCTGCCATGCCATGAGTATAAGGCTATCGTTTGCGCCAGTGTGAATGTCTTATTATGTTCTGGATGAACATAAGTTTTCTTTAAATCTTCGCTCGAAAATCTTTTGATTAAATAAACCCACTTTGCATGTAGGGCGGTCAATAAGTCGATAGATAGGCTGACCGGACTTTCAATATCAGCCAACTCCGCCCACCTATTTTCTAAATAGGGTCTAATTGTAGGATTTTTTTCGGTTAATGCCAGCTTAAAACGGGGAACACTGTTAAGGTGGCTATCGGCACAATGATGTATTAATTGACGAATTGTCCATCCTTCAGGCCTGTATTTCCATTGCAAGCTTGATGCAGAGAGGGCTTTTACCTCTTCCTTTAACTTTTCGGGAAATACTTCGATATCCGAAATTAATTGTGCCTGTTCATCAGCGCTGTAAGACTCTTTTGGTACGTATTTTCCTATTGGATATCTAAGATGTTCCATTCATTAAAAATACTTAATCAGCCGCTACTATTTGCCATTTATCGCCTTGTAATTCTACAAGTACACGACGAGTGCTTTCATTATCAAAAAAGGACACGAGCCCTTGGTTACGGGTTTCATTCAGTCCCACTCGCGAGAATTGAAATAATGGAATACTCGGATATTTACAATCGTAATCGCCGGCGTTGAACCCTCCATTATTTAAGTCATAATATCTTAAGAGACACCTAAGCTCCGATCTTGGAAGAACCTTGACTCTTGAGTTTCTAAAGTTAAACCATCGGTCATACTCATAATTTTTACGCCAATAGTCTGAAGTGGTAGCTGAGTCAATTGGAAAGCCAACCAAGGTATCACGTGCAATATCAGCCTCATCGGGGAAATATCTTTCAAAATCGATAAGACCGTCAGAGTCAGCCGTTCGTTGATAAATGTTGATTTGTGATGGGGATGGGTAGAGCTCATCCAAAACTCTTGAAATTAAAAAGTATTCTAAGCTATCCAAGACAGAAATAATATATAAGTCTCCGTCATCACATTGAGTGAAAAGAGGAGCGTTAATCCCACGCCCGTCTTTACCATTGATAAATGTAAATTCCTTAAAACAACTTGATGTAGTACTATATGCTTTGAAAAAGGTGTAAGGTTGGGCTATTAATGTTAAGAAAGAGGTATCTCCTGAGGCTATTGAGTCCAAAAATACACCCTCTGTCGTAGTAATTGCTACTGGGATATTGTTGGGATTGATTATTGAAATGGTAATGATATCATCGTCAATGATTGTCTCTTGTTCGCAAGAAAAAAGGCAGCATAAAAAGCATAAAAGGGCAATTAATCGGCTATACATTATTTAATAAACAACTTACTTCAAATTTTCCCTCATGTAATTATCAAGAAGCTTTTTGACCGTTTTGTTAACCTTATTTTTTACAATAGGAGTGAAGCCGAGAATCCAGCCTGACGGACCTAAGGCCATTCCAGCCCATTTCCAAAAGTTGAATTTATCTATATGATCAATTATTTTTCCTTCTTTGAAAAAGAGATGAGCGACTACTTTGTTGTGAATGGGCCTTTTTTTCGGACCAAAATTATACTGAGCCTCCCAAGTGCAGACAGCACTTTCTGCCGATTCTTCAATTATTTGGTAAGAAATATTTAACTCGCCTTTACTTCTTTCGAGAAGCATTTTCCACATAGCACGGACTTCATTGGCATTAAGCTTCCCAAAGGCAGGGTCTTTGAACTTGGCATCTTTGTGATACAAGGAACCCATTTTCTCGGTATCATGATCTTGAAATGCTTGGTAGAAAGTTTCAGCAATAGAGGAGGCCATATTTTAATGATTTATGAATACATAAGTTACTATTTAATCGCTAAATGATCGTTTGATATCATCAATTGCTTTCTTCACGCCTGACGAGGCAGGTTCATTGTAATAAGAGATCTTACTCAATGATTCAATGATGGGGATGTTTGGATCAATGACATAGATAGGGGTTTTACTAGTGGTGTAATGGATCAAACCAGCAGCGGGGTATACTTGCAAACTCGTTCCAACCACCATGAAAATATCTGCATTCTGTGTTATTCTTACAGCTTCGTCCATCATAGGAACGGCCTCACCAAACCACACGATATCTGGGCGCAATTGACTTCCTTTGTCGCAAAGGTCTCCTTTGTTGAGCTCCCATCCTTCTAATTTATAAATGAGATTTGCATCTAATGTGCTCCTAACTTTAAATAATTCGCCATGGAGGTGAAGCACTTTTTTGTTGCCTGCCTTTTCGTGGAGACTATCTACATTTTGGGTAATAATGGTGACATCAAAATCTTTCTGTAGCTCGGCAAGGGCAATATGACCTTTGTTGGGTTTTGCCGCTAAGGCTTGCTTTCTTCGTTGATTGTAAAAATCAAGAACCAGATTCATATCAGCGTCCCATCCTTGTGGGCTGGCTACTTCCATGACATCATGACCTTCCCAAAGGCCATCAGAATCTCTAAAAGTTTTAATCCCGCTCTCTGCGCTAATTCCTGCGCCTGTCAATACCACTATCCTTTTCAAGGTAATAGGAGATTGAATGTGCCATCGTTTTCTTCGTTTTCAATTAGATAAGAGAAACGCTTCGATAAGGCGTCATTTTCTTCACGATTTTCGGTTGTAAAGGATTCATAATCTTCGCGACTGGTCCATCTATCAATCAATATGTATTGTTGAGATGCAGTGTGGCTATGGAGTAGCTCCAAGCCCATATAATTATCGGTTTTTTCAAAGAGCTTAAACCAAGTACCTTGTCTCCCATATTCTTCTTCAAATTCGGATTTTGTGGCTTCTTTTACTGTATACTTCCATACTGGATAAAACATATTAGCATAGTCTGATGAACCACAATAAGATAGTCATTTTAGTGGGTTATTCAAATAATCCAGAACTGAGGTATCGGTCGCCTCGATCACAAACGATGAATACGATAACGCCTTCTTCAAGAGTTTCTGCGACCTGCAATGCTGCTATTAATGCGCCTCCTGAACTCATTCCTGATAAGATAGCTTCTTCACTGGCTAGTCTTCGAGCCATGATTCTAGCATCATGTTCGGCGACATCTATGGTGATATCAACTCTGTGCTTTTCAAAAATCTCAGGTAAGAATTCTGGCGACCATCGTCTAATACCTGGAATACTGGAACCTTCAGTGGGTTGGGTTCCAACTATTTGAATTTTGGGATTCATTTCTTTTAGATAGCGCGACACGCCCATAATCGTGCCTGTGGTCCCCATGGCAGAAACAAAATGTGTGACTTTTCCGTCAGTGTCATTCCATATTTCTGGGCCGGTTGTTCTGTAATGTGCGCCGTAGTTATCTTTATTACCAAACTGATTCAACATATAATATCCTTGGTTGACCGCCATATCTTGCGCTAACTCTCGGGAGTATTCAATGGTTTTTGCTGCAGGAGTGAGTAGTACTTCAGCGCCATATGCCTTCATCGTCTGCACACGTTCAATGGTACTGTTGTCCGGCATTATTAGCGTCATCTCTAGCCCTGCTACCTGAGCGATCATGGCCAATGCAATTCCTGTATTTCCGCTGGTCGCTTCTACAAGTTTATCGCCTCTTTTTATATCGCCTCTTTTCATTGCCATGGAGATCATTCCATATGCCGCTCTATCCTTGACACTTCCTCCGGGGTTTTGCCCTTCAAGTTTGCCATAGATTTTGACATTTTTCTTAGTATTGATGTTATTGATTTCTACGAGTGGGGTATTGCCGATAAGCTCAAATAGATTCATTCTATGCTTTTTTTATGACGATAAGGTCTGATTCGTTTCCATTTTCATTATGCATCATTGCTTGGTAGTAAACTCTGGAGTTCTCAGGGATGCTTTTTGTAAGCCAAACATTTCCACCAACAATTGAGTTCGCGCCAATAATTGTTTTGCCGCCAAGAATGGTTGCCCCAGCATATATCACTACATGGTCCTGAATGGTAGGATGTCTTTTAGTCTTTGCGTCAGATTTATTGACGCTAAGGGCACCAAGAGTTACTCCCTGATAGATTTTCACATGGTTACCAATTTCTGAAGTTTCCCCAATGACAACTCCTGTGCCATGGTCGATGCAAAAATACTCACCGATAGTCGCTCCAGGGTGAATGTCAATCCCAGTCCTACTATGTGCGTTTTCTGTTATCATTCGTGGAATGTTGACGGACCCCAAATGAAGGAGAAGGTTGGCAAACCGATATGCTGCGATGGCGTAGAATCCAGGATAAGTCCGTATAACTTCACTGGTGTTTAGCGCGGCAGGGTCTCCTGAAAACAAGGCTTCTACATCTTTGAGCAATAAGGAATAAATGGTAGGAATATTGTCAAAAAAGTCAATCGAAACTTTTTCCACATCGATATCATACCGAGTATTCAATATTGCGGGCATTCGTGTTTTTAAAGCATCAAACTCTTTTTCAACCTCCTCTATAGAGGCGTAGGACGTTGAGTTAAAGCCTGGAAACAATATGCCCATGAGATCATCAAAAAACCTCACAACTTCCTTTGTCGGAGGACATTTTTGACATTCTTGATGTTTGAAAAATACTTTGGCTATAAAAGAGCTATTCATTTGTTTTATTTTCAGAACTGATATCAAAACGCACGATGACTTCAGGATGTTCACTAATTCCAAAATAAAACAATCTCAGCTGACTAAGGAGTTAATCCTTTTCTCGTTTTACTCATACTTTAAATTTTCGGATGGATTGGCGTTTGCAGCTTTGAGGGCGTGATATCCTGTTGTGATAGTGGTAAGAATGAACACCAAGATTAAAGCGCCAATAAAAGGAAACGCAGTGATATCAATATGGTATTGGAAATTAGCCAGCCATTCGGCCATGAAATAATAGGCTAATAGAAATCCTGGAATGGCGCCAAAAAGGACCAACCAGAGAAAGTCTTTGACAATCAGCGAGACTAGTCCATGCATGCTCGCTCCCAACACCTTTCGAATGCTAATTTCTTTTGTTCGCTGCTCGGCAATAAAGGAGGCTAAGCCTAGTAAACCTAGACAACCAATAATAATCATGGTAGTAGAAAAACCTAAAAATAGCTTACCCCGAAGCTGGTCTTCTTCATATAATTCCATGAAATTTTTATCTAGGAATTCTGGTTCGAAGGGAATTCCTGGGAATATATCGTTCCATTGGTTTTGCATTGAAGAAAGGGTATTTTCAGTATTTCCATCAATTTTAATAAGCACATTACTATTGTTCAATGACGGGGTAAAAAGTAAAGCTTCAATAGGATCGTAGAGAGATCGTTGGTGAAAATTTTTAACAACACCTACGACTTTATGAAACTTGGTGCTATCTCGATCGAACTGAAATTTTTTACCAATTGGGTCCTCCCAGTTCATTCTAGCCACCATTGCTTCATTGACAAGCACTGCGCTTGCTGTATCGGTGATATATTGCGCAGATATATTGCGCCCTTGAACAATTGGGATTTTAAGGGTTGAAAAAAAATCATAATCAACACCATAAGAATCAATGCCGTACTGTTCCATTACTCCATTATTTTGTTCGGCTGCCATTACATTTTTACCAAAACCTCTACCAGGAGAAGTGGAGGAGGATGCGACGCTTGATACACCCGAAACGGATTCAAATTTTGATTTGAGTATGTTGAATTTATCACGAGCCTCTTGGCTGTCAAGCACTATTGTTACCACTTGATCTTTATCAAATCCTAAATCTTTTTCCCGTAGAAATTTCATTTGGCCATATATAATGAATGTACCCACGA
>JBLIIJ010000053.1:0-26723 GCA_047635055.1 Cyclobacteriaceae bacterium
TACTTTCTAGTTTCACATCAATAATGTATTGTTCAAATAGTGTAACCCCCTTGCATGAAAGCTGGACTTAAATAATGAGGATAGAGATTGTTTCTTAGATATGAAGCGACAAACACGACAGCACCGAGTATGGCTTTAATTATATAGGCTAAATCCTTATTGTTTTTGTTCCCGCGATTCTCTCTTCAAGTAAAAAGTAATTATCCGACTTCCTTCCTCATGAGCTTTCTTCGGGGTTTCTTGATTTACTTTTTACTCGCATTAAATAGCTTCTGCTTCTCTTCCTTGGATAGACTGTCATATCCTGAATGAGAGATTTTATCAAGGATGGCATCTATTGCATCTTGTTCCGTATGAATGTCCGCTGATGTTCCCTTTGAATTTGTTGCCGTAGCTTTTTGCCTCGGCGCACTTCGATGTGTCACTTTAATTTTTGGTTGATGAGAGAAGAAGCTCTTAACCCAATAAATCAAACTGATCACCCAGGCACCAATATCATTGCCTGCCCGCATTTGCGTAATATATAAGAATCCTAATCCGGCACCAGCCATGTGTGCTAGCTCCCCTCCTGCATTATTCCCTATGGTTTGTGAAAACGACAACAACACATAAAATAACGCAATGTATTTGATTTTTACAGGACCCAATAAAATGAGGTTTAATGTGTAATTGGGCATAAATGTCGCTGCACCAACGACTATGGCATAAACACCCGCACTAGCCCCCAACATCAACGAACCAGCCGCTCGGTCTTGAAAAAACGGCACCACATTATACATCAACATATAAAATAAGCCTCCAGCCAATCCGCCAAGAACATACAATGCCATGACTTTTTTCTGCCCCAAAAACTCATTAATTATTTGTCCAAACCAGTAAAGAAAAAGCATATTAAAAATAACATGGAAGAAGCCCTCATGAGTAAAAAAATACGTCACTAATGACCAAGGCTGGAAAATGAACTCACCTACACTTGCCGGCAACATCAATTTTGAAACCAATAACTGGTAGATATTTTCATAGCCCGAAATGACCAAAAACACTTTTAACACAATGAGACCAACAAACATGATCAAGTTGATCATGATGATTTGGATCAGTGCATTATTTGGCCTGTTCCAGGCATTTTTAAAATCGTCTAATATTCCGTTGTTCATATCAAGAAAATCGTTGGCTATCTTTTTGCCAATATTTTAACAAAAAGAATGCAATAAGCATTCCGCCCAAATGCGCTAAATGGGCTACATTATCTCCAGGGGTACGGCTAAATTCGGAATAAATCTCAAAAAGCGCATAAAAGGTTACCAAATATTTTGCCTTGACCGGTATCGGAGGAAACAAAAGAAAAAGTTCGGTGTTTGGAAAAAGCATTCCAAAAGCCATTAAAATTCCAAAAACTGCGCCTGAAGCACCGACCATAGGAACACCAGTGATCGTATCATAAATACTCTTCACTATCTCCCTTGTTTGGCTAATGTATTCCGTACTCCCAGGCCTTTCATAAAAAGCCTCTGAAAACTCTGCTAACTTTGATAAATTGTAATTTCGCGACTTATGTTCTAAAATGAAAATTTTGAAGTCTTCCGGGTTGGGGTTCTCCAAATAAGCTTTCGTATCTCTCTTTAAGTCTAAATTTTCCGCAAAATCTGCCGCGCCATAAAGGACTCCTGCCCCTATTCCACATATGAGGTAGAAGGTCAGGAATTTTTTCGGACCCCAAACCTGTTCCAGCATAGGGCCAAATATGAATACAGCAAACATATTTCCGAGCAAATGACCAAAACCACCGTGCATCCACATGTAAGTGAAAAACTGGTAGGGCGCAAAGCTTTCCGCATAGATGACCCTCAATCCGAATATCTGGGCAAAAGGCAAACTCAAAAGCGATTGCACTATAAAAATCAAAACATTGATCAAAAGAATGTTTTTGACCATCGGGGATAATCTCCTCATGCGCTAAACCAGTTTTCTATTTTTGCTAAATTAATAATTGTAAATGTAGGTTGTCCATCTGGTGTGTAATTTGGTTGATCACAAGCAAATAACTCATCAATCATCCTTTCTGCTTCCTCATCAACCATTCCTTTGCATTTTAGTGTAGCAGTTCTTTTGGCCAATGACCTACACAAATTATCCTGATGACTAATACCTAATTCTGTCTTATTTTGTTTGAATTGCTCAAGTAGCTCTTCAAATACTTCCTTCTCATTACAGTTTGTCAGCTCTGTAGGAGCACCTTGGATGACCAACATTTGTTGCCCCATTTCTTCAAACTTAAATCCCAGCTTTTCAATTTCAGGCTTGATCTCCATGACAAGTGCATAGTCTCCAGGGCTAAGTTGTATTTGCTGAGGAAACAAGCTGCTCTGTGAAAATCCCGCCTTGCTGCTAAATCTTGTTAAGTATCTTTCGTACAATATCCTTTCAAACGCCGCTCGCTGATCCATAACCAACATGCCTGACTTGACTTGCCTAACCAAGTATTTTTGGTGTATTCTAAGCGTCTTAGTCGTAAGGTTTTCTTTAGAAAATGATACCTGAGGCTGGTTAATGACACTCGGAAAAGTGATCTCCCTACCTTCAAAGGAAGGTGTTTCTTTCTCTATTTGCTCAGCACTGACTTGATCCTCTTGCTTGGCAATTTCATACAAACTATCCCAATTTTTAGATCGCTGATCACGCTCTAAATTTTTGAAATTAGAATAATCACGATCATGCTTAGTATCCGAATTTGACGGCCTGGTAATAAACTGCTCAAAGTTCACATCGGTATCAAAATCAAGACTAGGTGTTACATTAAAAGCACCTAGCGCCTGACGAACGGCAGCACTTATAATACCATATAGCATTCGGTCGTCATCGAATTTAACTTCCGTTTTTGTCGGATGCACATTTACATCTACATGTTTGGGGTCTATCTCTATAAATAGCACATAGAACGGATAATAATCATCTTTCAGCAGCCCTTGAAAAGCCGTGCTTACTGCATGATTCAAATAGCCATTTTTTATAAATCTATCATTTACAAAAAAGAATTGTTCTCCACGGGTTTTTTTGGCGAACTCAGGCTTCCCCACATAACCTGTTATGGTCACATCAGGTGTCTCTTCTTGACAAGGGATAAGCTGGTTTTGATAGTTTTTCCCAAAAAGCTGGACAATTCTTTTGCTGAGCTTGCCTGCCTCGAGTTTGAATACCTCTTGATCGTTGCTATTCATCAGAAAGCCAACGTGAGGATTAGCCAGCGCCACTCTTTGAAAGTCGTCGTTGATGTGGCGGAGCTCTACAGGATTTGATTTTAGGAAATTTCTCCTTGCAGGAATATTATAAAATAAATTTCTGACACAAATAGAGGTTCCATCCTTGACCAGTTCGGGTTCTTGTTTTTTAATTTCAGACGCCTCTACTTCGATGACTGTTCCCAACTCATCATCCTTCCTCTTGGTTCTAATTTCAACATGAGAGATGGCGACAATAGAAGCTAGAGCTTCCCCTCTAAATCCCATTGTTCGAATAGTAAAAAGATCACCTGCCTGTTGAATTTTTGAAGTTGCATGACGCTCTAAGCTCATTCGTGCATCAGTGACACTCATTCCCTTGCCATTGTCGATGACTTGCACAACCGCTTTACCCGCGTCCTTAATAATGAGTTTAATGTCCGTCGCTCCGGCATCAATACTATTTTCAAGTAACTCTTTGACAACAGAAGCAGGACGTTGTACTACTTCTCCGGCCGCTATTTGATTGGCAATACTATCAGGTAATAGACGAATAATATCTTGCATCTATTTTCGAAATCTTCCTCTGATTCTTACATAAAGATATACAGGCACGGCCAACCAAAATAAATAGAAAATCATATTACCATAGTATAGCCAACCGACCACCAATAAACCCAATAATGCAGCGATGGCCATTTGCAAGAAGCCTGCGTTCGCACCACTGGTCACCTTTCGTTCAAAGAGTATTTTACTCGGAACGTAAGTCATATCTTCGCCCTCCATTTCTCGAGCTATTCTAGCTGTTCTTTGTTCGATTTCTTCTTTTATAGGATCATAATACCTTGGCGCTATTTCAAATCTTTTGTACTTCTGAACTTTAATAAATGTTGGAAACTTCACGATAATTGATTGAATACTTTAAATTTTTTGTCGAAATATCTCTTTTTGAATGTTTTATGAAGAAAAAAATCCTGTATTCTTCTCTTAGACATAAAGATCAACGAACATTACAACGTATTAAACATGAAAACGATTCTGTTCAAAGTTAAACGGAATTCATCCAATGCGAGTTCTTGCAACTATTATATCTCTTATTTCTATGCTCCACATCTATGGAGCAGACAAGCTGTCCTCTTCTGAGGTAGATAGTATTTATGCTTATTTGTCACCAATAGAGAAACTGAAACGAGTGGTTTGGTGGAAAGTGGATTCGAAACATGCTTCTTTACCCTCAGAAAAGGTAAACGGTGAAATAGGAGCTATTTATCTCCCTCGGCCATTGACCGCTTATGAATCAATGATTTTCGGCAATGGGACGATGGCGCCTTTTGCCGTGCAGCTCGACGAAAGACTTAATCCTTCTCCTGAAAATCTAAATAATCTACCTTCTCTTGTCACCTTATCCTCAATCACTGATCCGTCGATTGTTGCTGAGTATGCCATTTATTTGGAAAAGCTTTGTCGCAGCTATCACCTCGACTTTGCCATATTACCGAAAGTTGGGAAAGATTATATTCAAATGAGCCAGTTGGTCAGTTCTTTGAACGCACTCAATCCAGATTTTTTCCTTCTCTACGAAGCGTTAAGTTTCTGTGAATTAAAAAAGAAAAAAGAAGTAGAAGAAGCTTATCTAAAGAATAAGTTTTTGGTGATTAATGATGAAAGCTTAGCTTCTATCGACAAATACTTACCTAGAGTTCTGAAGAAAATCAATATTGAAGACCACATTCAAAAAGTGCGTCTATCCATAAAAAGCAAGTATAACTTCACCAACTATCCATACCCAATACTCTCGGGCAAACTCGATTTACAAATAAATCGGGCTTCTATCATTCCGGTTCAAAGAAAAAATTCACTACTGCCATTAAAAGAGGATACCGTTTGTGTCGTTTCATCCGACCCGAGCAACCAATTGGTGAGAATGATTAAGAAATATGCATATGTTATCAGCGATGTAAATGAAATAATTAATCCCAAAACCCCAATAATTATTGAAAATGACAATGTTCTTCCCACTAACATGGGTGACCATGATGTTGTATACATCGGACATATAAAATATAGCGCAAAGTTTATCGAGCATATTGATGCTGGACTATTTACCACGAGAGAAAGCCCTTTATATGATTACTTACTGCCGCAATTACTTTTTGGGACAGCCAATGCCTCAGGGCAAATAGCTGTCAATCAGGGCGAATGGTCCTCCTTCTCAAACGAACCGATTATTGGCAAGGCTAAGCTTGGCTATGCTCCTCCAGAAATGATAGGTCTCGATAGCGGCAATCAATCAAAAATTAAACAAATTGTTAAAGACGCCATTGAAAGTCACGCTATTCCTGGCTGTCAGATTGCCGTTTCTGTAGATGGAAGTATCGTGTATGAAGAGAGCTTTGGATACCTCACTTATGATAGTCTTATTTCCGTTACAGATAGAACGATTTATGATATTGCTTCGGTGACTAAAGTTGCTGCTACGCTACTCGCAGTGATGAAATTGAATCAAGAAGGTAAGCTCCACCTAGATAGTGGCATTGCTACGTATTTGCCTAAGTATAAAGAAACGAACAAAGCAAATGTGACACTCCGTGCGCTGTTATCACACAATGCAGGGTTAAAACCTTATGTCCCATTCTGGAAAAAAGTGATCGGCGCAGATCGACTAGAAACATTTTATTATAGTAACGATGAAGACGCCAGAAATGATAAAAGGTCTTATGGGTTGAATCCCAGTCTTGTGTTAGTCGACAGCCTGAAGAACTGGATAAGACGCTCGCCCATTAGGGAACAAAAGGATGGTCCTAAATATGTTTATAGTGATATTGGGTTTATGGTTCTTCATCAGATAGTAGAGGCCGTCATTGAAGAGCCTATTGATAAATATCTAAATGAAAATTTCTATAAGCCCCTTGCTTTAAAATCAACCCAGTTTAACCCAATGAGCCATGGCGTTGATCGCTTCGAAATTGCGCCAACGGAATATGACTATTATTTCCGTAATGAGCAGGTTTGGGGAGAAGTACATGATCGTAACGCAGCAGTTTTCGGTGGAGTTGCCGGACATGCCGGGCTGTTTTCTAATTCGCACGATTTGTTGGTCATTATGCAAATGCTACTTCAAGAAGGGGAATATAATGGTAATGAATTTCTGAAATCGTGGGTAATAGATTACTTCAACCATAGATATTACCCAAACAACAGAAGAGGACTAGGCTGGGATAAGAAAAGTGATCAGATCGGAAACACATCCAATTATGTTTCTGATGACAGTTACGGTCATACGGGATTCACAGGAACGATGATTTGGATTGACCCGATGTATGATCTAAGTTTTGTTTTTTTATCAAACAGGATATACCCCAACGCTAATAATTATAGATTGAACCGTGACAATGTCAGAACTCGAATTCAAGATGTGGTCTACGAGGCAATGTTATCCAAATGGAGTAATTAGGAACAATCCAGAGCTTATAAGCGTTTAAATTTAAATGATGAAAATTGGTATCGTATGCTACCCCACTTACGGTGGAAGCGGTGTTGTGGCCACCGAACTTGGTAAGGCACTTGCAAAAGAAGGTCATGAAGTACATTTTATTACGTACTCACAACCAACTAGACTAGATTTTTTTAGTGAAAATCTTTATTACCATGAAGTCTCTGTAAAATCTTACCCGTTGTTCGATTATGCGCCATATGAATTGGCTTTAGCGAGTAAGATGGTTGATGTTGTGGAGCATGAGAAGCTCGATCTGCTTCATGTCCATTATGCCATACCACATGCATCGGCTGCCTATATGGCAAAGCAAATATTGAAATCAAAAGGAATAAGTATTCCTGTGATAACGACCCTTCACGGTACTGACATAACATTGGTTGGTAAAGATTCTACCTACGAGCCAGTAGTTACTTTTTCCATAAATCAGTCTGATGGCGTAACGGCAGTTTCTGAAGACCTTAGAAGAGACACCTTAGAACACTTTAAGATTACAAATGATATAGTGGTTATTCCCAACTTTATTGACCTAAATCGGTTCAAAAAACAAAAGAAAGATCATTTCAAAAGAGCAATTTGTCCAAATGGAGAGGTCTTGATCGTACATACCTCAAACTTCAGGAAAGTAAAACGCGTACAAGACGTAGTGGAAATTTTCAACAAAGTACGTCAAGTAATCCCCGCAAAGCTGCTCATGGTTGGAGATGGTCCCGAAAGACATAACATGGAGGAGTTATGCCGTGAGCTTTGCAATATTGATGATGTTCGGTTCTTAGGAAAACTTGAAGCAGTGGAAGAAGTTCTATCTGTGTGTGATCTATTTTTGATGACTTCTGAAAAAGAGAGCTTTGGATTAGCTGCATTGGAAGCCATGGCTTGTGAAGTTCCTGTAGTATCTACTAATGTCGGTGGATTACCAGAGCTAAACCTAGATGGAATCTCAGGTTTTCTTTGCAACGTAGGTGATACAGAAACGATGGCAAGAAAAGCAATACACATATTAGATAAGGAAAACTTAGCCAAATTTAAAGTCGGCGCGTTAAATAGAGCAAAAGAATTTGATGTAACCAACATCCTTTCTAAGTACGAGACGTATTACAGCCAAGTAATGGAAAAACAAAACGCCTTATCAAGAGGTTGAAATTTCTTTTGTATTACACATTTCAAGTTTACATTTGCAATATTAAAACTCAGGTGACTAATGGAATTAAAAAATCAGCCACACGCAAAAGGAACAAAATCCCTTTTTAAGAACCCAATTTTAGAAAAGCTGACACGTACGCACATCTCCGTACCGCTTATTATTTTTGGGCTAGTTTCTGTGGGCCTGATGGCCTACGGAATAAGAGAAGAATACGTATACTTAGCAAACGCTCCGGTGTTTTTTATCGCTGGCGTACTGACCTTTACTTTGATTGAATACGCGATGCATAGATGGATATTCCATCTACAGCCAAAGACGGAAAAACAAGAAAAATTCGCCTACACCATCCATGGCGTACATCACGATTACCCGAAAGACAGAGACAGATTGGCCATGCCACCGCCTTTGAGCATTTTATTATCTACAGGCTTTTTCTTTTTCTTCAAAATAATAATGGGTAATCTAGTTTTTGCTTTCTTACCTGGGTTTCTATTGGGGTATGCAGCTTATCTGTGGGTTCACTATATGGTTCACGCTTTCAAGCCACCAAAAAATTTATTCAAATTCTTTTGGGTACATCATGGTTTACATCATTACAAAGACCAACATAATGCCTTTGGAGTTTCTTCTCCATTTTGGGATTTAGTTTTTGGCACAATGCCAAAAAAATAAATTGTAAGGGCTTTAATAAAGCCCTTTTTTTATGTCCTCCCTTATGACTTTAATACGCTCGTCTCTACGTATTACATGTGATTCAGACTCCATTGTAGCTCTGAATAATAAACCCCTGAAAAAAAGTAAGAGCCCACTGATTAGGTCTATTAATATTGGTTTGTACCCAGTTATGATCCTCTGAATTTAAAAATGTTATAATAATTTAATCAATCCTGGATGTATTTCATGAAAATTTCCTCCTTGTATGAAATCATTCAAGATGATTATTAGTTAAGCTTCAACATACTGCCAAATTTGAAGAGTAAAGACGTATAGTCATATAGCCTACGGAGTACTTTCATTCTTTCAAAGCAGACAATTTCTTAAGATTAAAAGAGCATGATAGGAACTAGATTTACTGAATTTATACCAGATTCTGACCCTGAAAAATCAGCGTTTGATAATTTATTGAAGATTTTTTTACAGCTCATGGTGGTTACATCAGGCGAGGTAAGCGAAGCGCTTAGCTGGCTTACCAACCTTGACAAACAATACAATATCTCCAATGCCGATTATGGAATTGGTGACTTCATCGATGATCTTAAAAGTCAAGGCTATCTTTCTGATGATACTGGAAAAGGGGAGTTTAAGCTTACTGCAAAAAGTGAACAAACCATTCGTAAAAGTGCCCTAGAAGAGATTTTCGGAAAACTCAAAAAATCAGGAAAAGGAAACCATAAGACAAAACACTCAGGGCAGGGAGATGAATTGAGTACTGACTTTAGAGAATTCCAATTTGGTGATTCTCCTGATCAAATCGAGCTTACAGAAAGCCTAAAAAACGCTCAAATAAACCACGGTTTTGGCGAATTCATGTTGACCGAAAATGATTTAGAGATCAGAGAACGGGAATTCAAGACGCAAACTTCTACCGTGCTGATGATTGACATTAGCCACTCTATGATCCTCTATGGTGAAGACAGAATAACCCCTGCCAAGAAAGTAGCTATGGCACTGGCAGAGTTGGTAAAAAAGAAATATCCAAAGGATACTCTGGATGTAATTGTTTTTGGGAATGACTCATGGCAAATCGAAGTAAAGGACTTACCATATTTAAATGTTGGGCCGTATCATACCAATACTGTTGCCGGACTTGAGCTGGCCATGGACTTGCTCAGAAGAAGAAAAAACAAGAACAAACAGATATTTATGATTACCGATGGCAAGCCAACTTGCCTCAAACAAGGTATCAAGTATTACAAAAATAGTTTTGGACTCGATCCGAAAATCATCAATAAGACGTTGAATCTCGCGGCACAATGCAGAAGAATCAACATTCCTATTACCACATTTATGATTGCCACAGATCCTTATTTAAAGCAGTTTGTTAAAGAGTTTACTGAGGTAAACAATGGCAATGCATACTATAGTAGCTTGAAAGGACTTGGAAATCTTATTTTCGAGGACTATCGGAAAAACAGAAGAAAGAATTTGTAGTTATAAAAGAACAATCAAATTTCATTGATCGGGCAAGTCAATTTATTTTGCTCCAAACACAATCAAATCAGGAAACATCAACAATGAATTATAAGTCACTTACTTCAGAGCAAAAACTAAAAATCACCAAATTAGGTGAGCTTAAAAACACGGGCTACATCCCAAACACAATAAAAGACGAACTCAGAACCAACTTGATTGCAAAGTTGAAAGCTGGTGAAAATGTATTTGAAGGTATTTGGGGTTATGAAGACACAGTAATTCCAGATATTGAAAGAGCTATCCTTGCCAAGCATAATATCAATTTTCTTGGCCTCAGGGGTCAAGCAAAGACAAGAATTGCAAGGATGATGACGAGCCTTTTAGACGAATATATTCCTGTTATCGAAGGGTCAGTGTTGAACGATGATCCGTTAAACCCTCTATCTAGGTTTAGTCTTGATCTTATCCGCGAGCATGGTGATGAAGCACCCATTAGCTGGATGCATCATAGCGATAGATATACTGAGAAATTAGCGACACCTGATGTTACAATTGCCGACCTTATTGGAGATGTTGATCCGATAAAAGCGGCCAGTTTAAAGCTTCCTTACTCCGACGAGCGGGTGATTCATTATGGTTTAATTCCACGATCTCATCGTTGTATTTTTGTTATCAATGAGCTCCCTGATTTGCAGGCACGTATTCAAGTTGCATTATTCAACATATTACAAGAAGGTGATATTCAAATCCGTGGCTTCAAGCTCAGATTGCCTTTGGAAATACAGTTTGTGTTTACGGCGAACCCTGAAGATTACACCAATCGTGGCAGCATTGTCACACCACTAAAAGACAGGATCGACAGCCAAATTATCACCCATTATCCAAAAAGCATTGAAATAGGTAAAAAGATTACGCAACAAGAAGCTAATCTGGAAGAAGAGCAAAAAGCACAAATTGAGGTCTTTGATTTGGCCAAAGACTTGATAGAGCAAATCGCTTTTGAAGCCAGAGAAAGTGAATATGTCGATGCGAAAAGCGGGGTATCCGCCAGATTGACTATCTCGGCTTACGAAAGCATGGTCAGCACTGCAGAAAGGCGTATTTTGAAAACAGGTGAAAAATCAACACATATTCGTATCTCCGACCTAATGGGCGTAATACCTGCCGTAACAGGAAAGGTGGAGTTGGTTTATGAAGGTGAGCAGGAAGGCCCTGGTATTGTCGCGGCTAATTTGGTTGGCAAGGCGCTAAGAACGCAATTCGTTTCCTATTTTACTGATCCGGAGACCATTCGAAAGAGTAAAACTACCAAGAACCCATACAAAACCATCGCAGACTGGTTTGGTGAGGGCAACATGGTTGACATGCTCAATGATTTCACGAAAGAAGAATATGAAAAAGAGCTCATGCAAATTCCAGGCTTGGACGCATTAGTCAATGACGTGCATGGGAAGCAGCCAAAAGAATTCAGACTTTTTCTAATGGAATTTGCACTGCATGGACTAGCAGAATATAGCGTACTAAGTAAGCATACCCTCGAACGTGGGATGCAGTTTAAAGATCTTTTGAGCAGTATGTTTTCTATGCCTGGTCCCGCAGATGAAGAAGAAGAAAATAATTATTAATTCTTCTTCATTTTTTTAAGAGCAATCTTAAATACTTACTCATCATCCTTCGTTGATGGATTAGAGACAGCATTGGAATGTAAAGGCTATGAATCTTCTTGAGGTTAAAAAAATCGTTTTTGGTGGAGAAAATTCTAGGGTTGAGTTTAAACGAAAACTCAACCATCCTGAAAAGGTGATAAGAGAGATC
Source organism: Cyclobacteriaceae bacterium (assembly GCA_047635055.1). Lineage (GTDB taxonomy): Bacteria > Bacteroidota > Bacteroidia > Cytophagales > Cyclobacteriaceae > JAVJRN01. The sequence goes on from JBLIIJ010000053.1 coordinate 11,804, forward strand.
GTAGCTTTTGCTAATTCGAACGGCGGTCATCTTTTTATCGGCGTAGATGACGACAAGACAATTGCCGGATTGAAATATCCAGAAGAAGAAGATTATATTCTCAAAAAATCAATCAACGAACTTTGTAAGCCTGAGATAAAGTTTGATGCAGAAATCATCAAGCTTAATGAGAAAAAAGGGTTGTTACATTATTTTATTTTCCCGAGTGATAAAAAGCCCCATTTTGCCTTTGAAGAGAAACACCATCGCTATGGAAAGGCATTTGTCAGAGTGGAAGATCGGAGTATTCAGGCCAGTAAAGAAATGCGTAAAATCTTAAAATTATCTACGCGCGGCGAAGAACGAACACTAAAATATGGTGAATTGGAAAGGATGCTTTTAAGACAAATTGAGGAAGTTGGTAGAACAACGGTATCCAAATTTCAGCAACTTTCTGGATTACCCTACGAAAGAGCATCCAACATTATCATAAACATGGTTTTAGCAAATGTGATCCGGGTCATTCCCCGAGAACTAGAAGACTGGTTTGAGGCTGTAGAATAATTTATCAATTTCCATAGCAATAGGCCGTGAATCGCATGCCAAATAAGTAATATTACTATAGACCTTTTTAGACCCAAACAATTTTGCCAATGCCAAGAACAGCCTCAGAAAAAAAACTTTTCGTGCTCGACACATCGGTCATCCTTTATGCGCACGATTCAATACTTAATTTTGCTGAGCATGATGTCGGCATTCCTATAACAGTCCTTGAAGAGTTGGACCAATTCAAGAAAGGGAACGATTCAAAAAACTTTGAAGCTCGGGAGTTCACGCGACTCTTAGACAAGTTGGCAAAAGACAAAATGCTCCAAGATTGGAATCCCATTGATGGCAAAAAAAAGGGAAAATTCAAGGTGCTCATGGAGTCTTCTCAAAAAACGGTCAACGCAGTGGAAGTATTCGGTGATGACAAAAATGATCACCATATCTTAAATGCCGCTTTAGCAGTTAAAATCAGCGAAAAAAACAAAAAGGTAATCCTCGTTAGTAAAGATATCAACCTTCGTTTGAAGGCTAAATCATTAGACCTTTTTGCCGAAGATTATGAAACTGGAAAGATCAAAAATGTAAGTAACCTTAACCCAGGAAAATTTGAGCTGGAGAGTGTTACTGCAGAAGATATTGATGATGTTTTTAAAAATGGTTCGATACCAAAAGAAAATATCCTCAAAAATAAAAAGGCTATTTCTAACTCCTATTATATACTAAAGAGTGAAAGAAATTCCGTGCTTTCTTATTACAATCCTACAGAAAAAACAATTGAAAAAGTAGATAAAGTAGCCGTATCTGGTATTAAACCACGCAATGCAGAACAAACTTTTGCTATCCATGCCTTGCTCAATCCTGACATCAAGCTTGTAAGTATTAATGGCGTTGCAGGAACAGGAAAAACATTGCTTGCTTTGGCAGCTGCCTTAGAACAAAGAAAAGATTTTAAGCAAATATATCTAGCCCGACCAATTGTCCCTTTGAGCAATAAGGATATTGGTTATCTCCCAGGAGATGTTAAGTCCAAACTCAACCCTTACATGGAGCCTCTATGGGATAACCTTAAACTCATTCAAAATCAATATAAAGAGACCGACAAAGAGTTTAAACATATTACTGATATGGTGAATAAAGAAAAGCTCATGATATCCCCTTTGGCCTACATTCGTGGAAGGAGCTTCTCTAATATCTTCTTTATCGTAGATGAAGCGCAGAACCTTACACCCCACGAGGTGAAAACCATTATCACAAGAGCCGGTGAAAACACCAAGATTGTATTTACCGGAGATATATATCAGATTGATACGCCATATCTCGACACACAGAGTAATGGACTCTCCTATCTCATTGATAGAATACAAGACCACCCTATGTTCGCACATATTACATTGGAAAAAGGTGAGCGCTCTGAGCTTGCAAATCTTGCCAACGAGCTTCTATAAATTCCCCGTTCCTATTTAGTAAAATGCTTGAATTCGCATAATCTTTGGGAAGAATAGGCAAAACATTACATTGTGAACAAGAAAAAAAGTTCTCTGGTGTCTTTAGACATTTGGTAAGACCTCAATTTGTTCTTCCCTTAGAAAAAGCTTGATAATGCGCCATTATGAAAGTTAAAAAAAGGTGTTGAGATCAAGAAGATACGTCAGAGGAAACTAAAATAGCTTTTGAAACAATGCGTGCGTCATTCAAAGTACATATTCTATCTACTTTTGTTTTAGTCAAAAGGAAAAGCAGTTATTAAATCGTCGGAAGGTAGCCTCAACTTTCTTGAAAAAGAATTGTTAAAACCGCAAACTAAATTAGATCCTATTGATGCAATTTCTCAAGAATTAAAGGTTCATTGAGAAAACCTTAAGCATCTCTCTATCGGAATTTCAATGAACCAGAATAGTCATCCATCGACCCGTGCATTCATGTCATTCAAAAAAAGTAGCCACTAAAGAAACAAAAAAAATGGTTAGTGCTCAAAAAAGAAGCTAATGCGTTTATTATCGTTGTTGAGTGAGGGTATTGACGAAAAGACATTAAAAAAAACACCTCAATAAAAAACCGCCGTAAGGCGGTTTTGGTTTTAGGTTAATACATTAGTAAAACATTTGTTAAGAATTGTTCCATAGATATGACTGAATTCGTCATAACACCAGTCCCTCAATTTGGGTATCTCTTCTGACACCAGGGATTTAATCGCTTTTCTAAGCTCTTTCTCGAAGAGCCACCTGTCAAAACTGACTTTGGCTAGGATTGTTTTAAAGTACTCTAACATTAACTTTAAATTTTGTTAAAGAATCTAACTATGAAGTAAATTTGACGTTCTCTTGTGAACATCTTACAAACTTTAAGTTAAATAATTCTATTCATTTTTACAAATCATATTTTAATTTTGAAAACGTTTGCAAACGCCTTCAGGCATAAAACGAGAGGGATGGTAATAAGTTGTTTCCTGTCTCTCTTTTTCATTAGTTTTTCCCAGGCTCAAACGATTACTGTCAAGCCCGGGGCTACCCAAATAGGACTGAACCAATATTTCACCCTAACCTTAACCGTTGAAAATGATCGGTTAAAAAAATACAGCCCGTTTCCAGATATAGAAGGATTTGTAAAAAGAGGCACATCATCTTCTACATCAACTAGTGTCGTCAATGGACGAATGACCTCCTCCCAAAGCATTAGTCAAAATTATCAGGCGAGGCAGGAAGGTACATTTGGATTACAGAACTTTGAAATGACCGTGAATGATAAAGCGGTTACAACATCGGGGTTTACCATCAAGGTCGGCCCAGCGCTACAGCAAAAGCGTAGAAGAGATCCTTCCGGTGATCCTTTTCAGAACTTTTTTAATAACGAGCCTGCACAAGCGACGGAGTTTGTAGATATCAAAGCGGATGCTTTTTTAGCGTTGACCATTGATAAAACTGAAGTGTATATAGGGGAAGGTTTTACTACGACATTGGCCTTTTATGTATCCGAGTCGAACAAAGCAGACATGAGATTTTATGATCTCGGCAAGCAAATAACCGATATTGTAAAAAATATCAATCCTGCGAATTGCTGGGAAGAGAATTTCAGTATTGACAATATTACCGGCGAGCCTATTACTATTAACAACAAAGGCTACACGCAATACAAAATTTTTCAAGCAGCCTATTATCCACTCAATGATGAAGACATTGAATTCAATTCTGTCGGATTAAAAATGATTAAATATCAGGTGGCTAAAAATCCTTCGTTCTTTGGAAGAAACCGAAAAGAAGATTTTGAGACTTTTTATTCCAAAGCAAAAAAAATCACGGTAAAAGAGTTGCCTCCTCACCCATTAAAAGACCGTGTGGCTGTGGGTAACTATAGAATGGCAGAAAAAATCAATGCGCTTGACCTAAAGACCGGCCAAAGTTTTAATTATGAGTTTAACATACTCGGCGAAGGAAACATAAGCGCTATAGAGTCTTTAAATATCCCTAGCAGCGAGGAATTTGATATTTATGATCCTAATGTCAAGCAAAATATTAATCGATCTAATGGCAAGGTAAAAGGAACAAAAACCTTCAACTTTTATGGAATACCAAATGAACCCGGACAATTTCAGCTAGGCGACTATTTCAACTGGATCTACTTTAATCCTACTAAAGAAAAATATGATACTTTAAAATCTCAACATATAGTCACCGTCACTGGAGAAAGCAGGAAAAATGAGTATATCATTTCTAATGATATGGGCTCATTTTATGATGGAATAGCCTTTGAAGATGACACGATGATCAACACAACAGAAAGCGCTTGGTTCAAGACCTTTGTCAACGTCTTTATTTTGGCTATGTTAGCGCTCTCGGTCGGAATTCTATCAAAAAAATAAGCGCATGGGGAGTATTTACGGAAACATATTCAGGATTTCTACCTTCGGGGAATCGCACGGAAAAGCTATTGGAGTTACTATTGACGGTTGTCCGGCAGGCGTCCCAATAGACGAAGCATTTATTCAACAGGAGCTTGGCAGGAGAAAACCCGGTCAGTCGAGAATAACCACACAAAGAAAAGAGGAGGACGAAGTAGAAATACTTTCCGGTGTTTTCGAAGGGGTCACAACCGGAACACCAATAGGCATGCTGATTCGAAACAAGGATCAAAAGAGCAAAGATTATTCTCACATCGCCGATAAGTTTAGACCTAGCCATGCAGACTACACCTATGACGCAAAGTATGGAGAAAGAGATTATCGCGGTGGTGGCCGGAGCTCTGCAAGAGAAACTGCCGCACGTGTAGCTGCTGGAGCAGTTGCCAAGTTGTTTTTAAAGCAATTTGGAATCGAGTTCTATGCCTATGTTTCTCAAGTTGGTGACTTGACTTTAAAGAAAAAATACAACGAACTTGATCTATCCAAAATAGATGACAATGCTGTGAGATGCCCTGATCCAGAAATGGCACAACAGATGTTTGACTATATCGATCAAGTAAGAAAAGACCAAGATACCATTGGCGGCATAATCACTGGGGTAATCAAAGGAACTCCTGTTGGCTTGGGTGAACCTGTCTTTGACAAATTGCATGCAGAACTTGGCAAAGCGATGCTGAGCATAAACGCGGTAAAAGGATTTGAATATGGCAGTGGCTTTGATGGCGTGAAAATGCGCGGCTCAGAGCACAATGATGCTTTCTACAAGGAAGATGGAGTAATCAAAACTCGGACAAACCATTCTGGAGGCGTACAAGGCGGCATATCCAACGGTGAGGACATCTACTTCAACGTCGCATTCAAACCCGTAGCGACCATCATGCAGAACCAAGAAAGCGTCGATAAAGAAGGCAATGAAGCCACCGTTTCTGGAAAAGGAAGACATGATCCATGTGTGGTGCCAAGAGCAGTGGCCATTGTGGATGCGATGGCTGCTTTAGTTATAGCCGATTTCCTATTGTTAGCGAGAGCGAATAGAGCTTATCCAAAAGATTGATAATATCCTGTCCATAACGTCCGATCTATGCGTTATACTTGTTTTCAAAATAATCATTTACTTGATGTAATCATTCCATGGACGGTTCCCATTTTTCAAACCGAGCAAGCCTTGATCGCGAACATTTTGAATCAGACTCATCCTTTAGACAAACGCTAATTCTAGAGGTAAACAAGGTTATTTGATCTCCGTGAATTATAATCTATGGCTTCATTTCTATTCTCTTATATGAGCAATTAACCCTTTAGAAGAAGAATAGGTGTTTCTCTCTTGATAAAAGGTTTTGATAGCCTAAAAAAGGCCTCTTAGTAAATACTAAGAGGCCTTTTTTAGTAGATTTAATCAATCAGTTACTTCTTTTTACAAAAGTTCAATAATGTGTATAGATAAATAAATGTATAGTATTAATGCGCTGAAAATCCATTGGTAAGTTTCTCGTTCCTACAATAGAAAGGTCTCTTGTTATTGATTCAGAAAAATCTGAATTGGTTTTAATTTTATCGAAGGAATCGGTTTATACTATTGGGAGTAACTCCCATTCTAGGTTTCCGATGTACTTATAAACGACTTTCCCGTGTTTATTCATGGCAAAAAGGTAAATCCATTGATTATCACAAAGCTGTCTTACTGACTCGTGTTTTTTTAGAATTTTACTCATCGCATCAATTGGTGCTTCAATGATCACGTTTAAGCGCTGTGGTTCATGTTGATACTTCTCTCCATCGTGCACGGACTGCATTGGAAGTCCAACTCTTAGGTCTCCTCCAAAACCTTCCAGTACGCCCAATCCACCAACCACATTATGTAGCGTTTTATTTCCAGAGCCAAAAGTTTTATTGTCTACAGTAGAGGCATAATACTGCAAATTTATCCAGCTAGTCACGACCATTGGAGCAGTCATGATGAGTTCAAGAACAGCAAATTCCGTGTCTTTTTCCCAATTATAGCTGTGCATAAATGCTTTACCACCAAAATTGAGTTGAGAAGTACGAGACCTTGGTGCAACTATGAAAGAAGAGCAACCGGCTAACCCCCACTCGGGACGAACCTGCGACCAATCTTTGCTTCTTTGAAGTACTTTTTTACTGACATTACCTTTCGTAATATTCATTCTAGTGCCTCGCTCTTTTCTCGCCGACTCTCCTGCTATTTTCAATGAATACGTCAACTCAACCACATCTTGATCATGTGTCGATGGTATGTTGCCGACATTGAAGAGGGTTACTTCGTCGGTAGTAGTATCATGTAAAGCAGCAACGAAAATAGTCGATTCTGGCAAGTCTATACCTGACACCTTTAGCCCCACTCTTACCTTTGGATCATTGAGGACAGCCACTGCGACTTTTGCATTTGCTTCTCCTGAATTACCTCCGCATGCCCCACAATCAAGACCAGTAGCGTGTGGATTATTAACGGTGGTAGCACCATGGCCAGTGATTAGCACAATCCGAGCAAAGTTGTCTGTCAGGCTCATCGCTTTCAAAGCTGAAGTAGCCATTTTCAATCGATCTTCTTGTGGAATTCCAGTGAGTTGGCCTTCATTATCTTTATAATCCAAACGAACACTTTTGTTTGCTATGGTAGCAGAAGATAGCCCTGCTTCCTTCGGGTGTGGTACCGGTCTTGTAAGACCAAAAGAGTCAGTAAACAGCTTGGGTAAATAGGCCATTCCAACCGGGCTTACAAAACTAAAGCAGCTAATCGCACCAGATCTAAAAGAATACCATGCTTTTTCTACTTGTCGCTTCAGTGTCCGGTCTGCCACGGCATTTTGCTCCGCATCAATATCACTCAAACTTTCTTCAATATTATAGGCAGTCGTTAGTAATACAGGGCAATTATTGGTTCCTTGATCATGCGCTATTTGCACGTATTTTATTGGAAAAGCAAAGAAACCTGCAAAGCCCATTGTTTCCATACTTTCATTGGCTGCTTCAAGATTTCTTCTATATAATTCGGAACGCACGTCAATACAGAAAATCGCTTGAACTGAAGGTTTCCCTTTTGGCTTATCCGTCGTGCCTTGACTATTTATCTTATCAATAATCAATCGCTGATTGGCGTGATCAAATGCTTCTTGAAGTACCAGCTGTTGAGACAATTTTTGATCAACGAATGGCTGGGAGGCCAACCTTTCTATGCTAATTTTGCTTTGCACCCATGCCTGCGCTAAAGGCTCACTATCCAAGGATTCTTTGATACACATTTCCCAAACCAGCACAATTGTAAGAAGCTCTTCCGTGGCGTGGCTTTCTTTACCTTCGAGATTTGCGTCCCAATCGATACGGGAAGTATAACCCGCCCAGCCATTAATTTTCATCAATAGGCTATTGATATAAAGCTCAAGAGCTTCTGCTGGAACATTAAGCGTTTCTAAGGCCTGTGCTGCTGCCGAAATATAATCCCCTGGGAGTTTTTTGACTATTTTTCTAAAATCCCTCAGACCCATTGCTTCTGCACTAAAGTCAATTTCAGCCTCAGACTTCCATGCTGCGAAAAGGGAGTCTTGATTTTTGGCTGTATCCCAAGTAGCTTGTTTAGTGTCAAAATAAGCAGACGCCCAAAAAGAAAGCCGATCAACCATAAAACGACTCCATTTTTTACCTTGACTTCTATCGGCCACATCCGCGAGAGTCATGACATGATCATCCACTTGTTTTACCATTTGAATCTCCTCAAGAAACTCCTCTACATCAGATGAATATCCAAAATCATTCCCCTTCAGGGCATAGGAGATATCCGAGACACTCACTACTCCATTTTTGATTGCCGCTAAATAAAATTCCACAGGCAATGTCGCTTTCGTGTTGCTGGACTTATGAAGAAAATCCATAGCATCGGAAAATTTCTTTTCTGACATCCCCAAGTAGGGATTTACGGCCACAAAATTCTCTAAAGACCAAAGTGGCGCAATCTTAGCCACACCATTCTCTAGCACTTTTTTAACCTCTGCAACTGTGTTTATTGCTTTTACTTGATACATCTGTCTTTCGCTTTCTTGTGTTTCGGAGATTATTTCTTTTCTATGATGAGCGAGGAAGCTTTTTGTCTCTTGAAATCCTCTCCTTCGACTATGGTCAGATTGACCCAACGGAATTTGCTGCTCTTTAATGAACCAACTAGCCTATCAAAAATTACATTAGCGTAAAGACCGTTTCGCAAGTGAACGCCAAGCATATATCCAACCTTTCCATTATTTAAATTAGGCGCTGCGAGTTGTATCAGTACGATGACTACAAAGCAAAAGACGATAACACCACTTGTCATTTGTATTGCCATACTTGGAACATTGGTCTGTGGAATTTGAGATTGCAATAACCAATGCGCTGCTTTTTCTAAGATAAAAAACAATCCCGCTACTGCGATTACCAAAAATGCAGATTGCAACATGGCTTTGACCGTCCCTTTTGAGTCAAGCGTTTGCGTGAGGATCTGACTTAGACCCATAACAATAATAGCTCCTATTGCCATCAAGCCAAAGTCTTGCTGTGGTTGTATCCCCCACAAATAGCAAAAAATCGCATAAACCGCAAGTGAAAAAGCGATACTCAGTGCAATAAGTAAGTAGCTACCTCTTCTTTTCGGAACGCTGATCCTCTTGGCACGAACACTGTCGATAGTACTGCCTGATGATAGAAATGAATGGGCTTTATAAAATGAATGAGCCACAAGGTGGAGAATTGCGGCGGAATATACGCCAAATCCGCAAACCAAAAGTGAGAAACCCATATGGGCGACACTAGAATAGCCCAAAGATACTTTTACGGTAGGCTGTGTTAAATAAACAACGGAAGCAAACATGGCAGTAAAGCCCCCTATTATTATCAACATTAATGACGCTGTGGTAGATGCACTCATTAAAAAACCCATACGCACAATGAGAAATGGACCGGCATTAAGGAGGCCAGCATGTAATAAAGCAGATACAGGAGTTGGCGTTTCAACTACTTCGATTAACCAGCCATGTGTTGGAAATTGAGCAGATTTGAGCACGGCAGCTAGCACGAAAAATATTGTCGCCCATGTCAACGGTACACTTAAAAAGCCAGCATTTTGAACCTCCTCAAAAATTTTCGCCAAATCACCAGACCCAATACTGACGTAAACCAAAACTATTGCCAGAAACAAACTTAAATCCCCTAATCGCGCGACAATAAACTTCTTACGTGCTGCAGCGATCGCTTGTGGCCGATTTCTATAAAAGACAAGAAGGTAATGCATGCAAACACTCGTAATCACCCAAAAAACAAATAATTGCCCAAGGTTACCTGATAGCACGAGTAGTTCTACAGATGCAATAGTGGTCGCCAACCTCGCTAAAAATATAGCTTGTCGAGCATCCCCATCGAGATAATTTGTGCTGAACCTGAGAATAATGAAGCCCAGTAATGAAATCATGGTAAACATGGTCATACTTAGCGCATCAAGTCTAATAGAAAAACCTAGCTCATTCCAGCCAATGGTCGCTGATTGGAAAGTGTCATATTGTGTTACTAATCCCGCACTGATAATCGCAACCAGTATACCAAACGCACCAAGATATTGGGTAGTATTCTTCAACTTAATGATCCTTGAATCCGCATTTAATATGGCAACCAAGGCATAAGAAAACAATAATAACGGGGCTAAAACTGGTATGAGCGTAATTATATTTTGCATTTATCTTCTTTTTCTTGATACAAATCACGGCGAATTAATCAATAAATGAAAATTAATATTTTTTATACAATACATTAACAATAGTTATGATAAGGTTTTCACTATTGCATTCAGTGGGATAAATCATTTCGCTTAAAAACGAGGCTATTGAAGTCTGAAGCAGTATTCGACGATATTCTTGTGACATAACTAGCCTCCAATCATAAGTATTTATGGTTAATCGCTAAATTCACGTTTTACAAAGAAGCGAATATGAAAAACCTACCCCTCCACGTCAAAATAATTATCGGTCTAGTCCTTGGAATTGGCTGGGCGTTTTTATCAAGTGCATTTGGATGGAATCAATTCACCATCAACTGGATTGATCCATTTGGGGCGATTTTTATCAAGCTGTTGAAGTTTATTGCTGTGCCGCTTGTCTTGTTTTCCATTATTAATGGAATCTCCAGCTTAGAGGACACCTCAAAGCTCGGTAAAATGGGCGCTAAGACGTTGGTACTTTATCTCCTAACCACTGTTACTTCGATTGGAGTAGGGCTGCTAGTCGTCAATTTGATCGAACCTGGTAGTTATATTGAAGAAGGTCAAAGAGTAAAAAACAGAATCTCCTATGAGTTATGGGTCGCTGAAACGCCTAATGTGGAAATCAAGGATGGTAAGAATCTCTTGGCAGAAGCCAAATATGCAGACCTCATTAGCGAAATTAAAGCTTCAGGGTCTTATAATGATGCCAGTCAGGTTTCTGATAAAATGTCTCTTGCGAAAATGCAAAAAGAAACACCTCCATTACAATTCATTGTAGACATGGTGCCTGAAAACATCATTTTATCTATCTCGAACAACAAGCTCATGCTTCAAGTGATCTTCTTTGCGATCTTCTTTGGTATTACTATGGCCGTTTTGCCAAATGAAAGAGTAGCTCCAGTTAAAAAATTCATCGAGTCCATCAATGAAGTATTTCTTAGAATGGTTGATACAATCATGGGCGCAGCACCCTTCTTCGTATTTGCCTTACTGGCTGGAGTAGTAGCGAAGATGGCCAATAGTCCAGCGGAGGTTTTCGAAATCTTCAAAAGTTTAGGTTGGTATACGATGACTGTTTTGCTAGGTCTTGGGTTTATGATTTTTGTATTTTACCCAACCATTGCTAAGCTATTTGTTAAGAAAATTGACTACAAACGCTTCTTCAAAAGCATGGCTCCTGCGCAGTTTTTAGCTTTCTCTACAAGCTCTAGTGCAGCGACATTGCCTGTAACCATGGAGTGTGTAGAAGAGAATCTTGGGGTCTCTAGAAATGTCTCAAGTTTCGTCCTACCAATTGGGGCAACAGTCAATATGGATGGTACAAGTTTATACTTAGCGATTGCCTCCGTCTTCTTGGCGCAACTTCATTATATCGACCTCACGCTCGCTCAGCAATTGGCTATTGTAGCAACGGCCACTTTAGGCTCTATTGGAACAGCGGCTGTTCCCGGTGCAAGTCTTGTGATGCTTATCATCATCATCCAAACGGTTGGTTTAAATCCTGCCTGGATCGCTATCATTTTTCCAGTAGATAGGATTTTAGATATGACAAGAACAGTGGCCAACATTACTGGTGATGCGACTGTGGCTACCATGATTGCAAGCTCCGAAGGGGAGTTGAGCGAAGACTAATCCTTCTTCCATTTTTTCCTGAAAGAAAACCCTCGTTCGTCAGCGATTTCATCATCGCTGACCTTTTTTACGCCTTCTACGGTGTAGAATGCTTGGGGATTGTATGATTTGATGATTTTAATGGTCTCTTTGAGCTTGTCCCTTTTGATGACGGTGAAAATAATATTTACTTCTCCTTCATCTGAAAAAGCATCCACATAACTATATCGATAGCTGTTTTTATCAAAATAACTGATTAAATCTTCGGCAGAAACTCTCGTAATGACTCTGACAATCACCCTTCCTAAAGCCAGTTTTTCTTCAATAAGCATACCCACCAAAATACCTGTGGCAAAACCGCCTGCATAGGCCAGATAGGTTACTGCAGAATCTAAGTTTTGAAAAATTTGGCTGATGGCTATCAACCAGATTAATGACTCAAAGAACCCAAATACCGTACTGATCAATTTTTTCCCATGAAGCATGAAAATGATTCTGAGCGTATTGATAGATACATCGATAATCCGGGCAAGGAAAATGAGTATTGGTAAAACAACCAGTGAAAAAATTTCAGGATCGATACCGATTAAATCAGCTATTGACGAGTTCATTCCACAAATGGACTTCTTTTTTCTTCAATAAATGCGTGTATCAATGAACTTTTCATGGAGATTTGCCTTTACCATTAAACATAAATCAATACTTGAAATGGAAGCTACTACGAAACAGCCTATTACTATATATACTGAAGCAAATCCTAACCCTAACTCTTTAAAGTTCGTAACGAACTTATTCTTATTGTCAGAAGGAGTCAGTAGAGATTTTCCTGATAAGGAAAGTGCGGCAAATGCCCCATTAGCCTTCGAGCTCTTTGATTTTAAATATGTAAAAAGAGTTTTTTACATGAGTAACTTTATTACCGTTACTAAGGATAATTTAACAGACTGGCAGGAAGTAAAAGGCGAAATTCAAGCCTTTATTAAAACCTTCATTGAAGATGGCCGTCAGATCCTCCTCGAAGAAAATATCGAAGAAGATCATAAAGTTCTCGATACCGACACGGATATCGAAGCAAAAATCAAAGGTATTCTTGACGAATATATCCGACCGGCTGTTGAAATGGACGGTGGTGCTATTTCTTTTCACTCGTTCAACGAAGGGGTTGTTAAAGTACTTCTTCAAGGTTCTTGCTCAGGATGTCCGTCTTCTACAGTGACATTGAAAGCTGGTATTGAGAATCTATTGAAAAAAATGGTACCTGAAGTTACTGAGGTAGTGGCTGAAGGCGTTTAAATATATTCTGCAAAGAAGGAATAATCCTGACAGATTTTAAAAACCTGTCAGGATTAAAAAGCACAATGACCTGCTTAATAAAAAAGGACTCTCCAAAGACCAACTACGCTGTTCTCACTTAACATTTTGATCTAATTTTGCTTTATGTCAGAAATTGATCTTGTTGTTCCTCCACACCTTGGCTTTAGCGAAGAAAATTTAAGCGAGCATCTCAAAAAAATTGGGAAGCTTGGTGAAGACCAACATTTCGCCATTACCAAAAGATCGATCGATGCAAGACAGCAAAACGTCAAGATCAATCTGCGCGTGGCGATTGATCAAAAGCCTTTGGGTGTGGAATACGTGGAGTATTTCAAGCAAACACAAAATGTTGAAAATGCCCCTGAAATCATCATTATCGGCGCTGGACCTGCGGGGATATTCGCAGGTATAAAAGCCATCGAAAACGGACTCAAACCGATTATTCTCGATCGCGGCAAAGACGTCCGAGCACGCAGAAGGGACTTAGCCGCCATTAACAAAGACCATATTGTCAACCCAGACAGCAACTATTGTTTTGGTGAAGGTGGAGCTGGAACCTACTCCGATGGTAAGCTATATACCCGATCTAAAAAGCGTGGAAGTGTACGCCGCGTGTTCGAAATATTGGTCGCTCATGGTGCCCCAGAAGATATTCTTTTTGAATCGCATCCGCATATTGGTACCAACAAACTGCCCAATATAGTTACCGCTCTTCGGGAAACCATCGTGTCTGCAGGCGGTCAAGTTATTTTTGATGCCAAAGTGGTTGACTTCATTTTGGAATCCGATCAAATAACAGGGGTCAAACTGGCCAATGGAGATACGATTAAAGGGGAGGCTACCATATTGGCCACTGGACACAGTGCTAGAGATATTTTTCGACTCTGTGAGCAGCATAAAATCAACATTGAAGCTAAGCCGTTTGCTCTCGGTGTACGCGTAGAGCACCCACAGCAACTCATTGATAGCATTCAATATCATTGTGACGATCGTGGCGATTATTTACCGCCTTCTGCTTACTCATTGGTAGCGCAGACGCAATTCCAAAAAACAGAACGTGGCGTATTTTCTTTTTGTATGTGCCCCGGAGGATTTATCGTTCCAGCCGCAACTTCGCCCGGAGAACTAGTGGTTAATGGTATGAGCCCTTCCAGAAGAAATAGTAAATATTCAAACTCTGGAATTGTCGCAGCTGTAGAGCTCGAAGATATTAAAGCCTATCAAAAGTTCGGAAACCTTGCTGCTATGGAGTTTCAGGCTGATATTGAAAAATTAGCTTGGAAAATGGGTGGAGAAACCCAAGCTGCCCCAGCGCAGCGGCTAGTTGACTTTGTGGAAGGAAAAATATCTACCGAACTCAATGATACTTCCTACCAACCAGGACTAAACGCTGTACGAATGGATGAAATGTTACCAGACTTTATTGGGAAAAGACTTAAACAAGGCTTCAAACATTTTGGTAAAAAAATGCGTGGTTACCTGACGAATGAAGCGCAGATTATTGGCGTAGAAAGTAGGACTTCCTCGCCCGTAAGAATCCCTCGTAATGAGGAAACTTTAGCGCACCCTCAAATCAAAAACCTATACCCTTGCGGAGAAGGTGCGGGATATGCGGGCGGTATCGTGAGTGCTGCCATGGATGGAGAAAGAGTAATGGCAAAGATTGTGGAACAAATTAAGTCAAGTAATTAACGCCATCGCTTTAATCATGTAATAGCACAAGATTGTGCTATTACATGATTAATACTTAGTAAGACTGACGTAAAAACCATTATCACCCGTGGTATTATCCTCAAAAAGACTTCATTATTAAAAATTAAAATTTGGTTGGCAAA
>JBLIIJ010000054.1:0-26143 GCA_047635055.1 Cyclobacteriaceae bacterium
AACGAAGAATTTGTTAATCACGTTAAAAGACTTCAAAAATCATTTGATGCAAAACTTCATATTGTTAAAATAAATACACCATCGAGTTTTACGTCAACAAGATTTGATACTGCACAGTTTGAAACTTTTGCTCAGGAAAATGACCTGTCAAATTATGAATTTGAAATTTATAATCATAGCAATGAGGAGGACGGCATTATTGAATATGCCGAAGATATCAATGCGGACATGATTGCGCTTGGTACTGGACAAAGAAGAGGATTAGGACATTTTTTCTCTGGTAGCATTGCCGAGGATGTGGTGAATCATGCTAAAATTCCAGTTTGGACCTTTGGTCTGGATACCAAATAGTATTTTCATGAATAAAAAAAGGCTCTTTCGAGCCTTTTTTTGTATTCGGGCTTGGATTTTTCAAATGTGACTTTACATTTGCGATAATGAAAAAGACACATCGACATCTACACCATTTGCATCATTGCGGTTAATCTCTTTACCAGCAAATATTTTGTCTTTTTTCAAACTATATCAATCAATTTCTTATTTTTAATTTATGGCCAATCTTAAAGTTGCTGTACAGAAATCTGGCAGGCTTAGTGAAGACTCTTTAAAACTTTTTAAAGAATGCGGTATCAAGTTTAATAATGGGGCAAAAAAGCTAAAGGCCCATTCCAGTAATTTCCCAATAGAGTTTCTTTTTCTTAGAGATGACGATATTCCTGGTTATGTCGAAGATGGCATTGCAGACTTAGGAATCATTGGTGAAAATGTTCATTTAGAGAAAGAGAAATCAGCTGATGTTATTAAGAAATTAGGATTCTCCAAATGTCGATTGTCCTTGGCGGTTCCCAGAGAGCTCGATTATCCTGGTTTGGAGTATTTTCAAGGTAAATCCTTAGCGACCTCTTATCCGGTAATTCTTAAAGGCTATTTAAAGGAAAAAGGAATCACTTCAGATATCCACGAGATCAGCGGATCCGTTGAAATAGCTCCTGGAATTGGGTTGGCTGAGGGTATTTGTGATATTGTGAGTTCGGGTTCTACTTTGCTAAGCAATGGCTTGAAGGAGGTAGAAACCGTAATGAAATCAGAAGCGGTTTTGATTGCATCTAAAAATTTGACCGATGAAAAAAAGGAACTTTTGAATCGACTTCTTTTTAGAATTGAATCAGTACTAGAAGGTCTCAATAATAAGTATGTCTTATTAAATGCGCCAAAAGATTCCTTAGACGAAATTATATCACTTTTACCAGGCATGAGAAGTCCGACAGTTTTACCATTGGCGGAAGAGGGCTGGTGTAGTGTGCATTCAGTGATAAAAGAAGACGATTTTTGGGATAATATTGAGAAATTGAGAAAGGCTGGTGCGCAAGGAATTTTAGTAGTACCTATTGAAAAAATGATAAATTAAAATGATTCAGATACTTATAAAACCTGATCAAAAAACCATTGACAAAGCGTTAACTCGGCCAGTATTTGATCAATTGAAGTTGACCAAAATTGTAAGGCCAATTATAGAAAAGGTAAAGCGTGGTGGAGATAAAGCGCTTAGAGATCTAGCCTTAGAATATGACCATGTGGAATTGGAAAATATCTGGATCACAGAACAAGAAATAAATCATGCCATAAAAAGTGTTGACGATGGTTTGAAAGAAGCCATCAAATTGGCGTACACGAACATTCATCGGTTTCATGAAGCTCAAAAGCAAGATGACTTGGTCATGGAAGTAATGCCCGGCGTGATTTGTAGTCGTCGTTCAGTTCCAATCCAAAAAGTAGGCTTGTATATTCCAGGAGGAACCGCGCCTTTGTTTTCTACCGTGTTAATGTTGGCTATTCCCGCTCAGATTGCAGGATGTAAAGAAATTATTATTGCTTCTCCTACCAATAGAATAGGAGAAATAAACCCTGCAGTGCTTTATGCTGCGCATCTCACGGGTGTGAGTAAAATACTCAAAATAGGAGGAGCCCAAGCAATCGCCGCAATGGCCTATGGGACGGAAACAGTCGCTAAGGTTGATAAAATATTTGGACCTGGAAATCAATATGTTACTGCGGCCAAGCAAATGGCGTCACAGGATGCTGTATCAATAGATATGCCTGCTGGTCCTTCGGAAGTCCTTGTATATGTTGATAAAAATGCGAATCCTGCTTTTGCAGCAGCAGATCTGCTTTCTCAAGCGGAACATGGTGTGGATAGTCAGGTAATATTGATTAGCAGAAGTAAGAAGAATGCAATAAGAATTAATGAGGAGGTAGTTAGACAGTTAGAACTAATACCTCGTAAGGACTTGGCAATAGAGGCATTAGCCAAAAGTTCGATTCTAATCATTAAAGACAAAGAACAAGCCATTAATGTAATTAACCAATATGGTCCAGAGCATTTGATCATTAATACGGCAGATGCAGATTCGGTGGCAGAGCAGATCATCAATGCAGGATCCATTTTCGTTGGTCAGTATACACCGGAATCGGCTGGTGACTATGCCTCGGGAACCAACCATACATTACCGACAAACGGATGGGCTAGTTCTTATAGTGGCGTTTCTCTTGATAGCTATTTGAAGAAAATAACATATCAGAAAATTTCAGCAAAGGGGTTGAAACTTTTGGGACCAAGTGTAGAGAAAATGGCAGCTGCAGAACAGTTAGAGGCACATAAAAATGCGGTGACAATTAGACTTACTTATATCGAAGAAAATGGAAATAGAGAAGCTGATAAGACCTCATCTGAAGAGTCTTCAAGCCTATTCATCTGCAAGGGATGAGTTTACCGGTCAGGCGTCAGTATTTCTTGATGCTAATGAAAATGCCCTTGGTTCAGTAGCCAAGGGTGATTATAATAGATACCCTGATCCCCATCATCATAATTTAAGATCAAGATGGTCTGAATTGAAAGATATTTCGGTAGATCACCTATTTTTTGGCAATGGGAGTGATGAGCCTATTGATCTTCTCATGAGACTTTTTTGTGAGCCAGCAAAGGATAATATTGTAGTAATGCCACCAACCTATGGGATGTATAGCGTAAGTGCAGCAATCAATAATATAACCGTCATCAATGCCGCTTTATCTTCTGATTTTCATATTGACCTAGCGCTGGTAAAAAATGCTTGGAATGAACACACCAAATTATTGTTCATTTGCTCGCCGAATAATCCAAGCGGGAATCTGCTGAACGAGGAGGCAATAGAAGATCTTCTCCGAGAATTCGCAGGTGTTGTAGTCATAGACGAAGCGTATATCGATTTTACTGATCAACCAAGCTGGTCAAAACGGCTTAAGGACTTTGATAATCTCGTTGTACTGCAGACTTTGAGTAAGGCTTGGGGAATGGCAGCAGTCAGGGTTGGTGTGGCTATGTCGTCACCTTTTATAATTTCTATGTTAGAAAAAATAAAACCTCCTTATAATATCAGTTTGCCCAATCAGCGACTAGCGCTCGAAGCACTTCAAAATGATGGTCAACAAGTTGAATATGTGCAAACACTGATTGAGCAGCGATCATTTTTGACTTCACAGCTGAACAGTTTGGAGTCAGTATTAAAGGTCTTCCAATCAGATGCTAATTTTCTTTTGGTCAAGTTTAATGATGCCAAGGGTTTGTATAATTACCTCACCAGTCATGGTATTATTGTACGTGATAGAAGTACCCAATTACATTGTGAAGGTTGTTTGAGACTGACTGTAGGGACACATGAAGAAAACCTCCAGTTGATTGATTTAATCACAAAATATCATTCCTGATTTTTAAAGACAAGTTTAAATGAAGCGAATACTTTTTATAGATCGTGATGGAACGATCATCTCAGAAACGGAAGACGAAAAAATTGAAAAAATAGAGAAGCTCGTCTTCTTACCCGAGGTGCTTTATTACTTAAGAAAAATAGCCCAGGAAGGTGATTTTTACTTGGCGATGGTAAGCAACCAAGATGGGTTGGGAACACCTGACTTTCCAGATGCAGAATTTTATCCAGTACATGAATTTATCCTTAGAATATTGGAAAGTGAAGGCATACATTTTGATGCGCTTCATATTGACGAGCATTGGGAAAAAGATAACCATCCTAACAGAAAGCCCGGTATTGGTATGTTAACGGGTTACTTGAACAACAAAGACTTTGATATTGAAAATTCTTATGTTCTTGGCGATCGTTTGACAGATGTACAATTAGCGAAAAACCTCGGTTGTAAAGCCATTCATATTTGGGAAGAAAAAGTCTCTGATTCTGTATTAACAACGACTTCTTGGAAGGAAATATATGAGTTTCTTATTCTTAAACCTCGTATTGCGAAGGTAAGTCGGGTTACTAAAGAGACGTCTATAGAGATCGTGTTGAACCTAGACGGAAGGGGTGAGTCGAACATCGATACAGGTCTTGGTTTTTTTGACCATATGCTCGATCAACTCTCGAAGCATGGAGGTGTTGATTTGGATGTTCAGGTAAAAGGAGATCTATATATTGACGAACATCATACCATCGAGGATACTGCATTAGCTTTAGGCGAGGCTTTTTTAAAAGCATTAGATGATAAAAAAGGCATTACGCGATATGGCTTCTTGTTACCTATGGATGATGTGTTATCACAAGTAGCCATTGATTTTGGCGGAAGACCATGGCTGATGTGGGAAGCTAATTTCAAAAGGGAAAAGATAGGTGAGATGCCAACCGAGATGTTTATGCATTTCTTTAAATCGTTCTCTGATACGGCTAAATGCAACTTAAATATTAAGGCGGAGGGAGATAACGAACATCATAAAATCGAGGCGATTTTTAAAGCTTTCGCGAAAGCTATAAAAATGGCTATTTCGCGAGATAAAAATGCGATGGGGCAATTGCCGAGTACGAAGGGTGTTCTTTAGTAGAAGGTTATACGTTAGTAAAGTAAGCTGTTGATCTTTACTAACGTACAGCCTTTAATCACTTTACATCCTATCCCAAGGAATCCCAAATAGCATTAGTAACAGTGAGAGTCCAAAAAAGATGGCTTGGAATCTGAATTTAACGCTATCGTCCTCTGCTTTCTTTGAAATGGTACGACCTGCCTGCGCGGCTGCAATACTTAGGAACATGACTAGCAAATGCTCCAAACCCCAAAATCTGAGCTCAGAGTCCGCCATCATATTTCCAAAACCAACAGATCTTGCTTCTTTGGCAAGCGGACTAATAAAATAAAGGATAAAACCTAAAAGTAACTGTAAGTGCATGAAGCCCACGAAAGAAGCCGCTAAAATGTTGTCAAGTTTGCGGTATTTTCCATTACCGAATAGGCCTATTAAAGACTTGACGGTCACCACCACGATTAATAGAAGAATAATCCATCTAAATCCACCGTGTGCTTTAAGTAAAATGTAATAGGCGCTCATATTTTTTTTCTGTAAATATAAGTCGTCTTCTAAAAGTACCGTGATCATCTGCGATAAATGTCAGCTAATTAACCAATGGCTAATGTTAAATCTTTCTTCATATTATCCAAGACATATTTAATGACTTCATGATGGGTGATTATTTTATAATGACCTAAACCCTTGGTATGAACGAAATGAACATCTTGGAGGGCGTTTTGCAATTCTTCACCACGTTCGTACTTCACCGTCTCGTCATGTTCATCGTAGATTAGATGAAGATTCATCGTGTTGAGGTTTTCGCGCTTATTCCGTAAATCAAAATAACTCACATCCTCTTTGTAGTGTTTTTCTACTAAGAGACAAAAAGCGTCATATACTTTTTCATTACAGCCAATCTCCTCGATAATATCTTTGAAAAAGTAATTGACGTACGGGGGAGACGCAATCAGAAAAAGGTTTTTTGGTTGTATTGACTTGGATAATTCACTTAACATTAAACCAGCGGCGATTCCGCCCAAAGAATAGCCAATGACTGTTTCGAATGGTCCATTTTTCACATAATAACTTTTCAAAATGTCTCTGAATTCTGGAAGTGCTGTGTGCTTTCCATCTGAGAGTCCATGACCTTTCATATCAATACCTTCAACTTGATAGCCTTGATCAAGTAAAGATTCTATCATTCTTCTAAAATCTAACGTTTTAGAATTCCATCCATGGCTAAGTAAAACCTTGGGACCAGCCTTACCCCAGTGATAAGTTTTGATTTTAAATCCCGAGTAAGAGGACTCAGAGACAGTAGCCTTTTCAATCAATTGTTGCTGATTGTTGGTAACCTTCGATCTATTTGGCATGGTAAAAAAATACCAAATGACTTTGGATGCTATAGTTGGACTAACGTGTTGGACGATCCGCAAACCTTTCTTGATCAGCTCTAATTTCCAATTAGTCTTTGGTGGTCGGTCTGCAGGCCTACTTTTGTCGATGGTGCCTGCGTCAATATTTGTTGTTTTCTTTTCCATATACCGATCGGTATTTATTTAGATAAAAAATATTATATGGTTAATGCATCAATCTGCATTTCTAATCCTTTCTTAATTAATTCATATGATTTCATGTGACCTTCAACTCGTGCCATAACGATGGCGCCTTCGATGGTCGCGTAAAACATGGTTGCATAGAGCTCTACATCTATGCCCTTTCTTAGCTGGCCTTCGTTAATCCCTCGGGTAATGATTTTCTTTAACGCATCTTTTATTTTGGCAAATGAATGAATCACTCTTAGCCTTAAACCAGGATGGTTATCATCTGCCTCGATTGAAGTATTAATTATTGGGCATCCACCTTCAATTGGTGGTTTTTCAATATATTTTTCATAATAATTGAGGATTGCTTTTAACTTTAAAGGGGCTGTTTTTTGAGACCCAATATGCATACTCAGTTGGTCGATGACCTTGTTGACAGCATAATCGAATGACGCCATAGCCACTTCCTCCTTGTTAAGAAAATTTCCGTAGATCGCTCCCTTGGTCATTCCAAGAGCTTTGGTAATATCCGATAGGGAAGTAGCGCGATAACCTTTCTTGTTGAAAAGTGTGATGGCATTCCTGATTATTTTATCTCTGGTATGTAAAGGATTGTGCATTATAATGCAAATATACCGATCGGTATATTAAGATCAAAATTATATGATTTATTAGCTATTTGATTGTGATAGAAAAGCAACAATTTAAAAGTTCAGCGTGAGTTGCGTGACGGTTGGTTTTTCTTCCTCTTCAAAGTTAGAAATCCCAACACCGAGTAATCGGAAACCAGTTTCGTCCATGAGGGTTGGATCGAATACAGACTGAACGATATCGACGAGTTGTGACTCTGAGGTAATCTTATGCTCGTGGGTCTGACTTCTGGTTATTTGTCGGAAATCTCCGTATTTCAGTTTGATAGAAACTGTTTTCCCCCTTTTATCTGATTTACTATATCGGCGGAAGGTCTCCTTAGCGATGCGTGCTAATTCCGATCGAATATCGCTTTCCTCCTTTAAGTCTTCATTAAAAGTATTTTCGGCACTTAAAGATTTTCTTTCTCGATCTGGCTTGACTGTCCTATTGTCGATTCCTCTACAGATATGATAATAGTAAGTGCCCGTTTTTCCGTATCTCAAGGTTAAGTCGGCAAGACTTTTTTTCCTAAGATCATTTCCTGTAAATATTCCGGCGAGTTTCATCTTTTCGGCTGTTGCCTTTCCAATACCAAAAAATTGTTTGATTGGCATTTTCTTAATAAACCCTTCAGCCTGCTCTGGCAATATGACATAAAGGCCATCGGGCTTGTCCATGTCTGAAGCTGTTTTAGCTAAAAATTTGTTGTAGGAAATACCTGCAGAAGCGACGAGTTGCGTGCGTTCGAAAATTTTGGTTTTTATCTCTTTTGCAATAAGTGTGGCTGAGTTTAATCCAATCTTATTTTTGGTAACATCAAGATATGCTTCGTCTAAGCTGAGTGGCTCTACCAACTCCGTGTATTCAAAAAATACTGCTCTAATGATATCGGAGGCAGCTTTGTATTTTTCAAAATCAGGTTTGACGAAAATCAAATCAGGACATTGCCTTGCTGCAATAGAGGAGGCCATGGCGGACTTCACGCCAAATTTTCTAGCCTCATAGCTAGCCGCCGCAACAACTCCACGCTCTTTGCTGCCTCCGACTGCTACAGGCTTGCCACGTAATTCTGGATTGTCGCGCTGCTCTACTGAAGCGTAAAAGGCATCCATATCGATATGAATAATTTTTTTCATTGATTCTCTGACAAACGAAAAACTATGGACATTGATTCGAATTAATTACTGATCGTTGTATTTATCAAACAGCATTTTTTTATGAGGTAAGTTGATTGTCTCTCTTGACGGACATTATTCAATGAGCATTTTTTCAATTATCTCAGCGGTAATTATTTTTAAAACTAGGAAATATTGACCTTTTGCCAGCGAGCCAATATTGATTTCATTCCTAAATTCATCAAGAGCCAGAGCCACTTTACCATACGTATCAATAATTTCAATGGCTGCTATATTTGCAGTTATAAGAGAAGATACAAGTGCTATTTTCAATCTGGTTTTTGATGGGTTTTGATAGACTGCATTTTTTTCTTGATATCAAGTATTGTCTTTGGTTCAGTATTAGCGATGATCGGGTCAGTGTCGCTTTCTAGCTAGTCGACATTAACAAGCCCATTTTCTTTAGGATTTCCCTTCGGTTCATAGGCATGAGTAAGTAGTGCTCTAAATTCCCAATTATCAATCTAAGCCATCTTCGTCAAAATCATCTCCTGAGCTATTAAACAGGGCGCTTGTAGGATCACGTGAGGGCATTTTAGCATTGACCGTTTTTAAATGATTTCTCAGTTTTATCAACAATTGTCTTGTCTTCGAAATATCCGTATCACTTAGATCATTTTACGCGCAAATATCTTCGGCTAAGTTAAAATACTACTGTTCCCCTGATTCATCATCGGCGATGAGTTGATAATGGTCTTCTATTCCCGCTGATCGTGGTTTTAACTTATATTATTTACGTGATAAGGTGAATGAAAAATTAAAGGTTGCGATCGATTGAACGATTTTTTAAAGAGCAGTGGCTCGATACTTTGGCCGTCTATGTTTTCGCGTATTGCTGTACTGTTTCTGTCTAGCTCAGCAATGGTAGGAAAGATATTGTAACAGATAACTAGTGTATTATCATTAACACCTTGATGGATACCTAGACTTGCTATGATAAATGGTACACTTCCCTCCTTCATATATGAATGTTTTGCCAAAGGACAAAGGTGTATTGTTCGAATTGTTGAGTTGAGCGCCATCATCAGAAAAGAAGAATATATAGGTATTTTCATTTTAAACCAAGCGATGCTATTCGACCTAAAAGAATACCTATTGCTTCATTCTACTCCTCTGTCATAGCGCCATATATTTTATTGTTATGGTTTGTGCCTTTTTCCCTCAGGGAAGGATTATTTTAGGTATCGATGGTTTCTTGCTTTGCTTTGATCGTGCTATGAACTTCGTAATGATATAGTTGCAGCGCAAAAGAGGCATTGTTGTTTTGGCATGTTGAATAAATTCTATTGCTTTATAACGAGTTCAAATAGATGTTTTGGATCATCCTGAGTAGTGCCGCCTGTACTGTTGTCATCGTTATTGGTCGTGCTGCCATCGCTAAAATCAAAGTCGTTTTCAGTGGGAGTAGAAGATGAAGCAGTTCCTAAATGCCATTTGCCAAAATGAGCGGTGGTATATCCCAGGGCTGTTGATTTTAATCATTCCACATAATTGATATCAGTTCCATCAAGTATATTTACTGTTTCCGCTTCGATTAATATTTCACCAGTCCCAATATTTTTGTCTGTATTGGTGAAAATTGCGTGCGGTAGTTTGGCCCGTCAAAATGCTACATCGTCATGTGGAGCATTTGGGAGCAGGAGCATAGCTTTATGAAAGTATCATACATAAATATTCAAATTTTTCCAGCTTAGGTGTGAGGTAATAATCACTTTTAGCATCTGCTAAACTGCCGTCCATCTAGACTGATGAGCCAGTCCAGTCTTGATCGTTGAGGACGATAATTATGAAATTGGGTTGGGCTAATACAGCAAGTAACTGGACAGTGATTGTTAACTGTAGGACGAATCGCTTTTCGATTATAGGGGTATTATTCTTCCCTCAAGATAAGTTTTGTTGGGATCAGAATACCTTGCCGTATCTTAAAGAGCGGGATTCCTCCATTAAAGGAAAAGTCAGGATTAGTTGCTCAACGTCGATGGATAATGAGGATATGATTTGCGGTTTTGATTACCAATGGTTATTGATTGGTATTTAGTTGACGTTCTTATTGTGACTCAGAAACATTTCATGCATTTTTAAGTTTCAAAAAATAAAAACACATGGCTCAAGTAACTCTTAAAGGAAATCCAGTACAAACAATAGGCGACCTACCTGCAGTAGGTAGTGATGCAGCAGGTTTTACCTTAGTAAACACAGACTTATCAGAAGTTTCACTGGCTGATTATAAAGGTAAAAAAGTAATTCTTAATATTTTTCCAAGTGTGGATACCGGCACTTGCGCTACTTCGGTAAGAACTTTTAATGAAAAAGCGTCAGGCTTAGATAATACAGTAGTGTTATGTGTTTCTGAGGATCTTCCTTTTGCACATGCAAGATTCTGCGGCGCAGAGGGAATTGAAAACGTAGTTTCATTGTCTGCTTTCAGAAACGATAGTTTTTCGAAGGACTATGGCGTGAAAATAGAGGACGGCCCTTTGAAAGGCTTAATCGCTAGATCGATTGTCGTGATTGGTGAAGATGGGAAAGTATTGCATACCGAGCTTGTTTCTGAAATAGTAGATGAGCCAAATTATGATAACGCGATAGCGGCTTTGTAAAAATTTTAAATGTGAAGAGGTAAAAGCATGGCTCAAAGTCATGCTTTTTTTGTTTATTCAAAGATTATTTTAAAAAAAAATGACAGAAATGAACGCGTTAATTCTTGTTGGGGGAAAAAGTAGTCGAATGGGAGAGGATAAATTCTTACTTGATTTTAACGGGCAGCCTCAATATGAATTCCTTACGGAGATACTGCAAGGTTTAGCTATCAAAACCTATCTGTCTTGTGCGGAAGATCAAAGAGTGCTTATTCCTGATCATTATAATCTTATTTACGATATACATCAAAACATTGGTCCGATTGGAGGTATTGCATCCGCCATAGATATGGACGCCCACACGGATTGGCTGGTGATTGCGTGTGATTTAGTGAATCTGGATAAAAAAACCATCCAAGAATTGATTACTCAAGATGCTTCAGGTTTTGACGTTATTACTTTTGGTTTGCCTGAAAATCAATTTCTTGAAACGACCATCACCTTGTATAAGCCCTCAAGTTTTCCAACAATACGATCGATGATTGAAAATCAGCAGTATAAGCTTCAAAAAGTATTGAAAGAAATGGCAGTAAAAGTCGTAATTCCTTCGGATCCGACTAGATTAAAAAATGTAAATACTCCCAAAGATCTCTAGCGCCAAGATTATTAAATCCCACATTGTGGGTTTTACTCCCTGGTGTTTACGTCGAATAAAAAGAAATTTTCCAACTTTATACCTCGGGAGCTTGCTCCGAGGTTCTTAATTGAGATTCTGTTTATGGCATTTCAGCGCATAAAGGATAGGTATTTGTTGGAGAGTCATTTCTATACGCTCATTTTAACAAAGCTTTTCAAGCTTCCACTACAAGTAGCGCAGAGGTACGTTTTTGGTAGATTCACAAAAGGAGTTTCTGGTGCAATACCGGCGATTTTATCGCCCAATCGTTCATCATAGATTGTTTGACAATGTATACATTGATATAGGTTCTTATTCACCTGATCTCTGATTAACTGAATTTTTGGTGAAGTCGTTTTTTCGTCTTGAATGCGTTCGAAATACAAATGGCTTAACTCTACAATCAGCGCTGCTAATATGCTTTTAGGCACGTTTGAAGCATAAGTTTGGTATTGACCAAGATTCTGATTGAAGTTTTTGCTATGACCAATGTTATAGGTTGTCGTGTTTTCTGATGCTGTATTTTTCTCAATAACCACCGAGGTGAAAAGGGTAATGTCATTGGTCGTTTTTATAGTGAAAGTAAGGCCATGGGTACTGACATCCAGTTGGTCCAACTCTCTCACTAGAAAAAACTTTAGGTCAAGGGCTTCTTGATCCAAAGCAGGAAGATGCCAATTAAGTTCGAGCGCAGAATGTCTCAAATTCATGCCTGATGAACCCATCAGTTTTTCCCAGCTGGATACATTCTTTTCTTGTATTCCTTTGATTATGAAGGATTTCCATGGAGTAAGTGAGACTTTTCCTATTTCAGTTTCAATACAATGCTCCATCATTTTCTTCAAATTGGTAATTCTATACTCATTGTTTCTCCAGTATAAACCAAGCCAGTATTTGCCGTCGGCCAATCTATTGATTCCTTCGTAATAGGGAAAATGCGTTTCAGGAAGGACAAGATTTTCAGTAACCGGCTGAGTGTTCATTTGTACATTTTCTGTAAGAAAAGCATACACCTTTTGATAATCCCAATTTTCAGTGATCATCGGAGATTCTTCCAATGCTTTCGAAACCTTATTGAGATCTTCTCCAAAAACCAACAATGGTAACTGCCATGGAACATTATGTATTTCCGTAAATCGCAGGTAAACAAACCAATAATTTTCCTGATTGGAGGCGATGAAATTGATCTGTCCAGTGAAAAGTGGTACTAGGCTTTGTGAAGGATCAACCACGTTGATTCTCAGTTTTGGGCGATAATCGAAGCTGTTCAGGACATAGTGATAAGTGTGTGAAGCCAACCACTTTTTGCCTTGCTGAATATCTTGTGAAACATAGGAACTTGAAATATTTTGATGCTGAAAAGTGTTAATCTCAAAGTCTGTATTAATGGACTGAAATGTTTCAACGAGAATATTTTTATTCTTTTCTTTAGCAGCAAAAAGGATGTCTTGTCGGGAGCCAAAGTTGATATATTCTGCACCAAGCTTTTCCGCTACGAGTAGTATTTTCAGGAAATCGCCTGGTGAAATGATGCCACCTCTGACGAATATTCTAATGAGTTCTTTTACTGCCATATCTTTCACCAAGTAAATGTAAAGTGTATTTTATCAAGCGGGTTGCAGGGTACTTTGAATAAGTCGGCTTACTTCTGATTTACAACTGCCACAGCCAAGTCCTGCACCGGTTGACTGACAAAGGGCATTCAGATCTTCCTTTCCCGACAGTATGGCGTCTTTGAGATTTCCTTCCCCCACGTTGTTGCATGAGCATACTAGTTTACCTTTAATTGGTTCAGGCGCATTGCCAGACCTCAGGAGCCGCATTCGTTTGTCCGACAACTCCGTACCACTGTCAATGAGTTCTTTATATTCCGCAAACTCTGCTTTATCGCCCATGAGGATAGTGCCAACCAACTTATCATCATGGATGATACATTTTTTATAAAACAATGCTTCTTTATCCAAAAAGGTTATTTCTCCATAGTTTTTACCTCCAACAGGAATTTCAGGTATGCCAATAGAGCAAAGATCCAAGGTTGGAAACTTTAAAATATTCATCGGTATTGTACCGGTATAATAGGAGGTAAGGTCACCTGCTAAGAATCTAGCGCAAGTATCCGCTTGCTGTTCAGCAGCTGCCGTTATCCCATTCATTTTTTTATTATGTTCGGCAATTTCTCCTAAGGCAAAGATGTCAGAATCGCTTGTTTGTAAATAATCATTAACCAAAACCCCTCTACCACAGGCAATACCCGAGTCCTTCAAAATACCAATGTTTGGTCTGGTACCTATCGCATATACGACTGCATCTTGCACGAGTTTATGTCCACTTTTCAGTGAGATTTGAAGTTTTTTATCTTCGTTCTCCACAATATTGGTGACTTCATCGTTCGTGTAAATCTGTACGCCTAATTCTTCTACATATTCACGCAACATCGAACTGGCGATAGGGTCGAGCTGGCGCTCCATCAACCTTGAGCCTAGCTGAATAATTGTGGCGTTTACATCCATTTCTGTTAAAGCAGCGGCAAGTTCTAGACCGAGTAATCCGCCACCAATTATCAAGACGCTACTGTTAGGGATGAGCTTTTTCTTTAGGTCATCAGCATTGTCTCGATCACGCATCGTGAATACTCCCGAAAGCTGCATTGGAGCATTTGGTGGTATAAACGCGCGACTTCCTGTTGCGACGATCAAAATATCATAGGCGTATTCCTGCCCTTGAGCATCGGTAACTTTTTTACTTTCTCTATCGATGGACGAGATCGGATTTTCAGGATGGAGGTCTAAATTTAACTGTGCAAGTTCTTGGTCGGTATATTTGACTAAATCCGCCCAATTTTTAGTCTCATTGACATATTCAGGAAGTAAGACTCTGTTGTAAAAAGGCCATTTTTCCTTTGAAAAAACCACAATTTGATCAGTTTGATTATAATTTCGGTAAGTATTTACAAACCTATAAGCAGCGGCACCTGCACCAATTACCACGACTTTACGCGTAGGCGGATTGTATTTGTCAACAGACACTGCGGAGAACTTAAAGCCCGGTTGTTTAGATTTAGGATCTACTGCATCGTCAGTAAGGTTGTTGGCTCTTGAAGTATCAGAATTAAGTTTTTTGCCCCAATGCATGGGTAAAAAAACCACGCCCTTCTTAATGTTTTTGGTAAGTGTAGCAGTAACCTGTACTTCCCCTCTGGTACTTTTGATGATGACAGGATCACCCTCTCGGATATCTCGAAGACGGGCGTCTACTGGGTGTATTTCTAACCTTGGTTTATCTATATGTTTGTTGAGCTTGGCCACTTTTCCCGTTTTGGTCATTGTGTGCCATTGATCCCGTATTCTTCCTGTGGTAAGAATTAGAGGAAAATCGTCGGACAGTGATTCATGTTGATTTTCTGGGCCTGAAATATGGATGTTCGCTCTTTTGTCATCAGTAAGGAACTGTCCATCTTCAAAAAGTCTTGGAGTACCTGGGTGATTCGTGTAAGGAACTGGCCATTGAATAGATCTCTCGGATTTCAACCGATCGTAGCTTAATCCCGAAATATCAATGGGTGTGCCTTTGGTCAATCGGGTATATTCTTCATAAACTCCTTCTGTGTTTTTAAAATCGAAACCATGATAACCCATGGCTTGTGCAAAGCGCAAAATGATCTCGCTATCCGGTAATGCCTCACCAGGGGCATCTATCATTTTTGGCAAGTAGGTGATGCGACGCTCTGAGTTGGTCATCGTCCCTTCTTTTTCTAACCAACCGGCGGCTGGTAGCAATAAATCGGCATATTTGGCGGTATCACTATTGTTTGAAATGTCCTGCACCACTACAAACTTGGCGGCTTTTAACGCTTCGTCGACTAGCCGGGCGTTGGGCATGCTCACAGATGGATTGGTGCAAATAACCCATATGGCTTTCATCTTTCCAGATTTCAAAGCTTCAAACATTTCTGTGGCGGTCAGTCCTGGCTTTTCCTGAATTTTTTCTACTCCCCAGAAATCTGCGACTTCTTGTCTGTGTTTTGGATTGGCAAGGTTGCGATGCGCAGCAAGTAAGTTGGAAAGCCCGCCAACTTCACGACCGCCCATAGCATTTGGTTGTCCTGTTAGGGAAAAAGGACCATTTCCTGGTTTGCCGATTTTACCCGTTATTAAATTGAGATTGATCAATGCAAGGTTTTGATTGACACCAGAGGTGCTCTGATTCAGCCCCATGGCCCACATAGTCAAAAAGCCTTTGGACTGACCGATCATTCGAGCAGCAGCTATAATATCATCAATAGAAACTTGACAAATAGCTGCATATTCCTTGAGTGTCTTTGATTTCACTTGCTTTGTGTACGCTTCAAACCCATTGGCATGATTGGTAATAAAGTCCTCATCGATCATACCTTTTTCTATTAAATACTGACCTATAGCATGAAAAAGAGAAAGATCCGTACCGGGGTATACTTGTAAATGTACATCTGCCAGTGTACAACTGTCCGTCACGCGCGGATCAACGACGATTACTTTCACATGAGGATTTTCCGCTTTATGCTTCTCTATCCTTCGAAATAAAATAGGATGACACCAGGCAGGGTTTGCACCAGCTATAAATATACAATCTGACAATTCAATATCCTCATAGGAAATAGGCACAGCATCATCACCGAGTGCTTCCTTATAGCCGACAACTGCGGAACTCATACATAATCGGCTATTAGTATCAATATTATTGGTGCCCAAAAAGCCCTTGGTCAGCTTGTTAGCGAGGTAATATTCTTCCGTGAGACATTGTCCAGAAACATACAACCCAACACTGTCCGGTCCATGTTGATCGATGAACGTCTTAAAAACTGCGGCGGCTCGATTTATTGCTGTATCCCACGAGGCTCTTTCCATCTGATGTTGTCGGCTCCACCGCATTTGCGGAAAAAGCAATCTATCAGACTGATCCATTGTGGTGTAATGAAGGTTCATGCCTTTCGAACAGAGCATACCTTTGTTGACGGGGTGATCGACATCACCGTCAATTTTGAGACGACCTTTTCTGTCCTTAGAAACAACTATACCACAGCCAACTCCACAATAGGAGCAAGTAGTTTTTACCGAATTTGAGGAGGCTTTGTGCATAGGAAATAGCGCAGTGTTTAATTCGTAGACTCGGCACACCTGATTGAAATTGTGGTTTAAAATCAAGGTGTGCCTCATCTAACAGACAAATGAAAAATTTTTAATTTCTTATTAATGAGGTTTTTTATGATCCCGAATGCCCAACATTAATGGTTTAAAAAGTTGAGTAAATAGGCCCGATATTCGTAATAATCTGGATGTTCCAAGAC
Organism: Cyclobacteriaceae bacterium; assembly: GCA_047635055.1. Lineage (GTDB taxonomy): Bacteria > Bacteroidota > Bacteroidia > Cytophagales > Cyclobacteriaceae > JAVJRN01. The sequence continues at coordinate 16,756 of JBLIIJ010000054.1, forward strand.
TTCCTTTCTTACTCTCGGTCGTTCGAAAGGGATCACTAATTCATCTCCAATTTTCGCATATGGGCCACTGGTCATCATGATTACTCGATCCGCTAAGAATATAGATTCGTCCACATCGTGGGTAATTGCTACTGCCGTAATTTTTTCTTTTTGCCAGATCTCAAGTAATACATCTTGTAGTTCTCCACGTGTGAGAGAGTCAAGCATACCAAAAGGTTCGTCGAGTAATAGAATTTTTGGTTTTAAGGCGAATGCTCTGGCAATGCCAACCCGCTGTTGCATACCTTGAGAAAGTGATGTGGTTTTTTTATGGAAATCATCGCCTAGTCCAACTTTGTCAAGATAATACTTGCAGATTTCTTCCTTTTGTGCTTTTGATGCGCCGGGGAAAACCTGTTTTACCCCAATCATGACATTCTGTAGTGCGGTTAGCCAAGGTAATAAACTTGGGGACTGAAAAACTACGGCACGATCCGGTCCGGCTCCTCTGATGACTTCTGACTCGACATGAATTTGTCCAGCGGTGATATCATTAAGGCCAGCGATCATGGTCAAAAGGGTAGATTTTCCACATCCAGAATGACCTATGATAGAAACAAATTCCCCTTGCTTGATACTCAATTGTAGATCGTCTAGTACAACATATTCTCCTTTTGGAGTAGGGTAGACTTTTCTTAAATCTTTGATGCCCAGCATTTCTGGCTTTCCCGTAAGGTGGGTAAGCTGGTCGGTGTTCCACTCATTTACTGCTATTTCTTCCATTGAATGTAGGTTTTATGGTCTTTTTAGTCGCATTAATAGTCGTACTAAAAAGGCATTGATAATTTGCAATGCCTTAGTAAATTTTATTCTCAGATGCTTGCCTTGTACCAAAAAGCTCACTTCAAACTTCGTGCGCTTGCTCCGAGGTTCGTACTTTTTGCCTTTTTAATGGCTTCATTTAAATCAGAAATATTTTACCTTTTCTTTTTTCTTTTTCTTGCGAAAAATGATTCTACCTGGCATGACAGGCTTCAAGTCGGGAAGCGTATATTTCTTATTACTGACCTGTTTTCTTGTGGCACCAACTTCTATGAGATATTCTAAGATCTCATTTCGAAGTTTTTTATAATCTGCGTCTTTGTTAAGTGCAGTTACATTTCTTGGTCGTTCAAAAGTGATGTTAAATTCAGGTCCTAGTGTAGCTTTCGGTCCAGGGTTTAATGGAATGATTCGGTCGGCCATGAGGATGCCTTCGTCTACATCGTTGGTAATCATAATGGCTGTTTTTTTGTCTTGACTCCAGATTTTAACAATTTCTTCTTGTAATGAGCCTCTGGTTAAAGCATCTAATGCACTCAAAGGCTCATCCATTAATAATACGTCAGGATTCATGGCCAAAGCTCTTGCGACAGATACGCGTTGGCGCATTCCGCCTGAAAGTTCTGATGGCATTTTGTCGATGGCAGGTGTGAGGTTCACCATATCAATGTAGCTTTTGATATGCTCGTCCTTTTCTTTTCTTTTTAATTTTGGAAAAACCTGATCAACGGAAAGTTTAATGTTTTTGTAAACACTAAGCCACGGTAGTAAAGAGTAGTTCTGAAATATGACTCCACGATCTGGTCCTGGTCCTGTGATAGGCTTGCCGTGTAACAGGACTTCCCCTTGGTCAGGAAATTCAAGACCGTTGATCATGTTGATCAATGTCGTTTTTCCACTGCCAGAAAAGCCAACGATAGCTACAAATTCTCCATCTTCTACTGATAAGTTGATGTTTTTGAGCACGTCAATTTTCGAGGATCCGCTTCCATATGATTTAGAAACATTTTTTAGTTCTAAGATGGCCATATTATGCTTTATTGAAAGTCATCAAATTTTGTACAGCGAACATGATTCGGTCGAGCATAAAACCGATTATGCCAATCACGAACATGGCCACAATGATTTTTGCATTGGAGTCATTGGCGCCATTTTGAAATTCTTCCCAAACGAATGAGCCTAACCCAGGACTTTGAGCTAATAATTCAATGGCAATCAACACCATCCAAGCTACAGAAGTGGTGATTCGCAAGCCAGTAAAGATCAATGGAAAAGAAGCGGGTAATATAATTTTGAATATATTTTGCCCGACACTAAGTTTCAATACCTTGGATACATTAATGAAGTCTTTATTAACCGTAGCGACACCCATGCTCGTATTAATCAAGGTGGCCCACATAGAACAAAGTCCGACGCTTATAAAAGAGATGATAAACGATTTGTCAAGATTGGGATCGGTAATGACCGTCTTCACAATCATAAAAACGAGTAGGAGCCATACGACAGGGGAAACTGGTTTTAGGATTTGGATAAGCCAATTGAAGGATTTTCGAAGCACGTCGCTTAATCCAATGATGATTCCTAGTGGAACGGCAATGAATAATGCTAGAAGGAATCCAGCGGCAACTGTCTTCAGACTTGTGCCAATCTGATCTAAGAATGATGGTCTACCTGTGTATTTAATGGGAGATAAGCCTTGCTCGGCACGAAGCGTATTAGTTTCGGCAGTCTTTTCCTTAAAGGCTATTTTTTTATCAGAAATAGCTAGATGATCTTTCCATAGGGCGAGATAGGCTTTGTATACCTGTGCTGGTGAGGGGAGCGTGTTTGGCTGGCAACTTACATCACCGGAGGCGATGCACTCACGCATTTTTTGAGCTTCTGCTTCTCCTTGCTCAGATCTGGCCTTTTCGATTCTAATGTTTGCTTCTTTATTATACAAAGCTGTAGAGCCGTTATACCACAAGAACAGGAATAGAAATACTGATAGAATAGGAAAGAGTATGTTATTAGCGAGCAAGGATAAGTTCTTCTTAGGCTCTTCTCCGCTTATTAGATTTATCAGTGGTTCCAGAAAACCAAGGCCGATAAATTTTAGTGTTTTAATAGATTTCTTTTTCATGTTTTCATTTGTCTGTGTTGAACATGTGAGAATGATGTGGCGGTGGGCTGGCTTCTTTCTTTTGTCGAGTGAAGAAAAATAACCTTGTTATCGATTAGTGTTTTTAATCAATAACAAGGCAATGAACCCCTAGTAATCAACTAGTCTTTGTTTCCTATTTTGAAGCTATTGATATAACCGATAGGATCTTTTCCATCATATTGATTTCCGTCAATGAAATCTGTGGTAGCAGGTTTAAATCCATCCGTTTTTGGTAAATCTGTCGCTGCTAGATGTCCTTCTTCGACCAAAATTTTCGCAGCTTTTTCCCAGATATCCGGTCGGTAAATGTCTTTAATCGTTTCGCTATACCATTCAGCAGACTTACTTTCAGGAATTTGTCCCCATCTTCTCATTTGTGTTAGAAACCAAATACCGTCAGAGTAGAACGGGTAAGTCGCATTGTATCTAAAAAACACATTAAAGTCAGGCATGGATCTTTTGTCTCCTTTTTCAAACTCAAACGTGCCATTCATGGAGTTGGCAATAACTACAGAGTCAGCACCTACATATTGGGACATAGATAATATTCCTACGGCTTTCGGTCTGTTTCCCGGTGTATCCAACCACTTTCCAGCACGGATCAACGCTTTGGTTACAGCTACGGCCGTATTTGGGTTTTCATCAATAAACTTCTTTGACATGACGAATACTTTTTCAGGATTATTTTTCCAGATATCGTAATTAGTAGTGACAGGAACACCTATTCCCTTGAAAACGGCTTGTTGGTTCCAAGGCTCTCCAACACAATATCCATAAATAGTTCCTGCTTCTAGCGTTGCTGGCATTTGTGGTGGAGGCGTAACGGATAAAAGAACATCGGCATCAATTTGACCTTGAATGTTTGCCGCAGAATAGAAGCCAGGGCTTATGCCTGCAGCAGCTAGCCAATAGCGTATTTCGTAGTTGTGTGTCGATACGGGAAACACCATACCCATTTTGAATGGCTTGCCACTGTCTCTATATTCCTTAATTACAGGAACAAGTGCATCCGCTTTAATTGGATGTATGGTTTTACCTTCTGAGTCTTTAGGCACATTTGGTTTCATTTTTGACCACACATCATTTGAAACTGTAATGCCATTTCCATTCAAATCCATGGAAAATGGTGTGACTAATTCCGCTTGACGACCAAATCCCGCACCAGCAGCAATCGGTTGGCCTGCAAGCATATGTGATCCATCCAACTGACCATCGATAACTCTATCAAGCACGTTTTTCCAATTGGATTGCGCTTCAATGCTTACATAAAGACCCTCCTCTTCAAAGTATCCTAATTCTTTGGCTATAGCTAATGGCGCCATATCCGTGAGCTTGATAAAGCCGAAGGTTAATTGAGGTTTCTCAATGAGCAGTGTTGAGGTCGATACTTTTCCCGTTGTTGAAGCTTTACTTGAACCGCCTCCGGAACACGCACTTAGGATAATCGCTATCGCTAATGCGAAAATGGTATTATTTCTTAATCTCATGATTTGAATTATTTTGATGTGAAAAAGGTTGGTTTGAAAGTTATCATGGTCCATGCCCAAGCTTGAATAGCGCCTTTGTCCCCACCTCGAAGTGCTTCCATAGTATCTGTGCCAAATAGCTGGGAGTAACCCAAATTCCAGACGACACCACCTTTTAATTTTTTGATATAAACCAAATCGAGTTCTGTTCCCATGGATTTGTCGAGTTCAGCTCCTTCGGTATTCAATTGTGTTGAGCCTGTTAGGAAATGGTGAAGATTTGCTTTTACATTTCCTCCAATGGCCTTGAACTTGGTTTGTATGTAGAGGTCTGTGACGCCCACATTGCCATTGGCAGGTCCCACAAAGAAGTAATCCATATAACCGTTGAAGGCATGATTGGTGCCAAAGTCCGGGCTAAAATTGGTGATATCCGAAGAAGTATCATCATCGTCTTTGCCGGAGATGTATTCCACACCCAATGTTATAGGTGTAGCTGATGTTTTAAATGTGATGTTAACACCTGCTAAAAGTGCATTAACATTGTTCTTATTCAGTTGACCTGTTTGATAATAGACATCACCAGCAAATTTGATCTTTCCTAGTTCTTTATTTGCAATTAACCCGAACGTTTGTTTGAATGACATGGTGGTGTCAGCATTCTGATAACCAGCATTAAATGCGAGTAAAGAAATAGCGCCTTTCTCTATTTTTTGACTGTACCATCCATACTGAAAGGTTTTGTAATTTCCACCAACGCTGTAAAAACCAGCGCCATCAGCCTGTAGAAATGTAGGCTCTGCTCTGTCATCATCTTGATTATATGCGAATCCAAAATGTAATTTGGACTTGTCTTTTTCGTAAATTAATAAAGCAGCATCATGTCTTCTACCTTGCTGGGCCCACTCTAGTCCACCCAAAAATCTTTGGTTATCATAGCTGATGATTTGTCGACCCACTTTAAGAGAAAGAGAAGGGTTAAAGTAGTATTGACCCCAAGCTTCACTGATAAATGTTTTGCCAAGTTCTTCTTTGAAAATTTGTGAGGTCTCGCCCCAAATACGAATGTCTTGAAAGGCGACTCTAAATTTGAACGAGGAATCTTGATAGTTGAGGTACAGTCTTGAACGCTGCTCAGTAAATATTGCCGCATCTTTTGAGTCATCCGTCAATGTTTTGAACCCGTTTCTGAATTCTGTTCTTGGTCTTACCTCTGCAGAGATAGAAACTTGTGCTTGGGAGGCATGCATGTATAAACACAAAAGGAGAAGGAGGAGTAAGTTCTTTTTCATAATCTTGTTTTGATTCTAAGTAATCTTGACTCAAAATTACGTACTAAAATGAATAAAGCAAGTAAAATTACGTAATAATACGTAATTTAAAATTTGTGCTGATTTGTAGTGCTTTGTGCTATTAATATTCTTATTAATGTCATAAAAGCTTTTAATTCACTACTAATAAAAATTCCCCCACTTATTGTTGAATTCTTTATTAAGTAAATTTACGTAATAAGTGTTTTATTCGATCAGTTACTTGCTTTTTGGCATGAAAAATAAGTAACTCTACTTTTAGCGTATTGTATTCTTTTTAATGAGTACCTCTAGCTTTGCTGACTATAGATAGGTGTCTTATTGATATCAGTAAATAAATCATGATTGAAGTGCTACTATGATTTGGTTCTTTTTGAGGAATTTGGTTGATTCCGCAGAAGATGAGGGGATTCTGAGATTGGGTGTGGAGGCTAAATTAGCCTAAAGAAGCTCTTTAGGAAAACTGGTTGAAGGCCATAATGAAAGCGCTTATTTTTTTATAGAAGAGGATAATTGGCTGCTTCTTTATCGACGAATTTTTGGCCCCACCAATACTGCTTTCCTTGTCTTTTACGAATCCCACCTTGTGGGTACTATTCACGGATGCTTGCCTCGAATAAAAAGCAATCATTCGACTTCATTCCTCTGGAGCTTGCTACGAGGTTATTGATTCTTTTTGAAATGGAATTGTGCTTTGTTTTTAAATAGAAAATGAATGTATATCGAAAAGCAGAAAGATAATTTGTTAATGTAGAAGTATGATTTTATCCTTTTTTCTGTGGATTCAGAATTGTGGATTCACAAATATATCTGAAATGTGAAAATTACTTAAACAGTTGTCCCGACATTGGATAATTAACCTTCGTCCAAAATAACGCTGAGTTTAGAGGTGTTAAATAGCTTCAAGGAGCGTTTTAACTATTGATCACACCAATTTTTCTCTTTCCACTTTCTTGAGTAATTCAGTAATATTATTGACTTCCACTTTTTTCATGATGTTGAAACGATGCGTTTCTATTGTCCGCACACTTTTGCCAAGTACTTCAGCGATTTCTTTGTTTGGCACACCATCATAGATCATTTTAAGAATTTCCAATTCACGTCTGGTCAACTGGTAATCTTTATGGTCATTTTTGGATTGTCCTTGATTTGTTGCTAATGTGGCTTTTGGGTTACTTAAATAGTTAACGATGGTTGTCGACACGTCTCCGCTATAATACTTCTGACCATCATTGACCATTTTCACGGCTTTGATGAACTCGATTTTGTTGGTGTCTTTAAGTATATAACCATCCGCGCCATATTCAAGGGACTTAATGATGTACTCTGAGTCATCATGCATCGTTAATACCAATATTTTAATGCTTGTGTCTTTCTGTTTCAACTTTTGAGTCACTTCTAAGCCGTTCAGCATGGGCATTCTGATATCAACGATCAATACGTCTGGCTGCATTTCGTCCATTTTATCGAGTGTCTCCTGACCATCAGAAGCTTCCCAAATTACGTTTATTTGTGATTCGTTTTCTAAGACCATTTTAATACCATTCCTGATAATTTCATGGTCGTCTGCAAGTGCTACTTTAATCATTTTTGTCCAAGGATAGGGTGATTACTATATTGGTTCCTTTACCTATTTTTGAGTCTAATTTAAGTATTCCTCCGATATATGCAGCTCTTTCTTTCATATTGAATACGCCATGGCCGGCTTTTTCAAAATGTCCGCTGCTTTCTAGTCTGCCCTGATCAAAACCATTGCCATCATCACGGATGCTGATTTTAAGCGAGTTGATGTCGTGCGAAAAAATTACTTCAATATTTTGCGCTTTGGCATACTTTAATGCGTTGTTGACTGCTTCTTGAATGATCCGATAAAGATTGGTTTCTACAGAGGAGTCTAGTCGATTGATAAAGCTAGTTTCGTTGATAAATTTCACATCACTTTTGGTGACAGAGTTGATCTCGTGGCAAAATTTATTTATTGCAGGAATCAGCCCAAAATCGTCCAAGCTACTTGGAGTTAGGTTGAAGGATACACGACGCACTTCTTTAATGATGCTTTTCATTAAATCTTTGGCATCATGCAGGCGCATTTGCATTGGCTTTGAAGAGGGCATGAGCGATTCGAGTAATAGATTCATGGCGGAGAGCATTTGTCCAACGCCATCGTGCAATTCTCTCGACAACCTTTTTCGTTCTTCTTCTTGCCCTTCCAAAATCAACCCAGATCGATAATGCTGTTCTTTGACTATTTTCTCAATTCTTTCATGATTTATTTCACGAGATCTGATTTTAGCCTCTTTGATTTCAGTGATGTCTTTTGCTATAAATTTAATCTCACTTGTGGCTTTTACGGGAACCAGAAAAGCATCTATCCAGCAGAAGTCACCTGGTTCTGAGACTAGACGAAGTTCTCCGGTCCAGTTCTGTCCAGTCTTGAGAATACCGAGAAGTCCATTAATAAAGTCTTGTCGATAGCCACTATCTATTAATAAAGATTGAAAGGTAGTAGGAGGCGGCTCATCCTCATATTCCATCAAAGATTTTAGTTCTGAGGAAAAGAAAATAAACGCTCCTGTGTGATCAAATCGAGCAAAAAGTGAAGGCGATTTCGGCTGAATATTGACCGCTTCCAAGTCTTGATATGACTTACCTAGCTCATCATAAAGTTTGGTTAATTGATTGGCCATTTTGTTAGATGCTTCTTCGGAAGTCACCAGTTCTTCTACAGTCAAAGCAATATTTCTGGCCATCGGGCGAAAAATGAACATAAGCTCGGCAAGTATGATAATGATAGAAATGATGAAAAGATAGAGTTCGGTTTTTTGAAGGCCGTTTACTTTTGTGTTTGCTTCTCTTTCATACTGAGAAACAATGTGGTCCATTATTCTTAGGAAATCCTTTTCATTAGCTAAAATCGCAGCGAGAGATGTGGCCAAATCCTTCTCAGAACGACGCTGAAGGATGAGTTTTTCACTGCGCTCATAAATGATGTTGAAGTGCGGAGATAGGTCATCAAATAACTTCTTAATAACTGCAGAGTTGTGATGATTAAACGCTGAGTCTTTGAGCATCAAACCTTCATGAGAACCTTTCCAGAGATTCAGTGCTTCTTGAAGTTCCTTAATGTTTTGTACTTGATTTTCAGTAGTATAGACAATTTTCAAAGCCAGTTTACTTATTTTTTGACTCAGCATTCTTTGTCTACCAGCCACATTGATTACCCGCGCGTCATCCTGCTGCCGACTGATTGATGTTTGTATAAGTAGTTGGCTAATAAGAATACTCGCTGCGATACCTCCAAGGGCGAAAAGATATAAGAGACCGAGCTGCTTGAATTTTAATCTGTGCATTTCATTACTTATGCTAAGTATATATCGTTAAAAGTAATCTTTTTACTAAAGTAATTTAAGTGAATTTACGTAGTTGTGGCGCTTTAACCTGTTATGGCTTTGCGGTTTTTTCAGTTTTATTGGCTTTTGGTGATTAAGTATCTAAGTAAACAAGGATGGCCTACAGTGGAGCTATTCCGCAAATCCGACAAAAACGATATCATTTTCGACTTTTACCGGATAGGTAGCCAAAGCACATTGATTGCCATTGAGATTCTCGCCATTTTTTAAAGAAAAGGTGTTCTTATGAAAAGGGCAGGCAACTTTTGGGGTATCTCC
>JBLIIJ010000055.1:0-26042 GCA_047635055.1 Cyclobacteriaceae bacterium
ATCTTATCCAGGTAATGAGGCGGTCACAACATTGCCGTTTTGGCTTTAAATATTGATTTGGGCGGTTATTATGCGTGTCAACCTTGTGCGCTAAAATGACCTCAAAAAGTCAAACTTGAATGGAAGAGCGGGTAAGTACCTCAATAAATAAAATTGACTAAAATACCGAAACTTAATTTCCCAAAAACAATGCATCAGTGAAAACATAGCTAACAAGATTTCGGAGTGCATCAAGCTTCCTCGGTCAACGTACTTTCCTCGAGGGTCGCAAGAAACTAACCTCAATAAGACGATTCTTGCCACATGGCGCCCAGAAATTTCCTTCCATTGAAAACTTCGACAATCTTAAGCGGTTACTTTTCTACATACTGATTACATTTTTTTATTCCTATAAGAATACAACTTATGAAGAACCTTACGCTAGCTTTAGATTGGACGCCAAATATCAACCACATAGGATTTTTTGTTGCCAAGGAGAAAAAATTCTTTGAAAAGCGAGGAATACATCTAAATATCGTCGATCCATTGGAAGATAATTATCAAATAACACCAGCAAAAAAAGTCGAGCTAGGCACAGCCGATTTTGCTTTGTGCCCCACAGAAAGTATCATCAGCTACCGTACAAAGGAAACGCCTTGTCAACTCATCGCTATTGCGGCAATACTTCGAGAAGATTTGAGTGCTATTGCTGTAAAAAGTAATAAAGGCATCAATACACCCAAAGACCTAGATGGTAAACTTTACAGTTCTTATCAAGCAAGATATGAAGATGGAATAGTCAAAGAAATGATCAAAAATGATGGCGGAAAAGGGGAGATTAAAATTGACTATCCTGAAAAATTGGGTATTTGGAATACGGTGCTCAACGAGACTTTTGACGCTACTTGGATCTTCTTAAATTGGGAAGGAATCGAAGCTGAGTCACTGGATGAAGCGCTCACTTATTTCAAAATGAAGGACTATGATATTCCTTATTCCTATTCTCCAGTAATTGCTGCGAATCAAAGTAACATAACTGACCATCAGTCTGATTACACGAAGTTTTTGGAAGGTACCAAAGAAGGTTATCTTTTTTGTCAGCAAAACCCTGAGGAGGCTATATCATTGTTTGAAAAATATGTACCAGAAACGGATAAGGTCATAAACCTTAAAAGAGCGCTTGAAGTCACTTCCGCATATTTTGGAAATAAAGAAAATTGGGGGAGATTAGCGGAAGATAAAGTAGGAGCGTTTCTTGATTGGATTTATGCCAAAAAGCTAGAAACCAACAAAGTCAAAGTATCTGAAATAATGACCAATGCCCTGCTCAGCAGATAACAGTGAGCGATTAGAATACCCAGACTAGAGGTATGATCGTTGAAGAGATCGAACCTAGCAAGCATAAAAAACAGTCAAAAGTTAAAAAGAGGGACTAAAACAGGTTAATTTTCATAAGCGAGCGATTTAGAGTGAGCGCAATATTTTCACCCAAAACCTAATTCGATTTTATATGAGAACTACAATCTATCTCTATCTCTTTTTAGCAAGCCTACTTATTGGTTGCTCAGGAACGGACTCAAACCAAACTAAGATCACAACGCCCAGCTATTTTGATTACTCAACTAGCGACGATCAAAATACGGGAGGGATAAAAATGATTCCGATTACCACCCCAAAAGGTATTTTTAATGTGTGGACCAAAAGAGTAGGCAACAATCCGAAAATGAAAGTATTGTTGCTTCATGGAGGTCCTGGCGGCACTCATGAGTTTTTTGAAAACTTCGATGGCTACCTGCCCAATGAAGAAATAGAATATATCTATTACGACCAATTGGAGTCGTACTACAGTGACAAACCGAACGATTCTACGCTTTGGACTATTGAGCATTTTGTAGAGGAAGTAGAGCAGGTTCGCCAAGCATTAAATCTTGACAAAGACAATTTCTATCTTCTCGGTCAATCGTGGGGAGGGATGTTGGCCATGGAATACGCCTTGAAATACCAGCAGAATCTGAAGGGTTTGATTGTTTCTAATATGATGGCCAGTGCTATTGAATATGAGAAATATGCGAAAGAAGTTTTAGGTCCAAAAATGCCACCGGTCATATTTAAAGAGATCGTGGAATTAGAAGCCAAGGAAGACTTTTCAAATCCAAGATATACAGAGATCGTGACGGAGCATTATTATACTCAGCATGTATTGCATTTGCCTTTGGACCAATGGCCGGAATCCATCAACCGTGCTTTTGCCCATCTCAATCCCAATATCTATATCTACATGCAAGGTTACAGTGAGTTTGGGATGACCAAAAATGCCACATTGAAAGGCTGGGATATTTCCGGTAGACTAAAGGAATTGACTGTTCCTACGTTGATGATCGGAGGCAAGTATGACACGATGGATCCAGACTACATGGAATGGATGAGTACCGAGGTAATAAATGGCAGCAGTCTAACGACCAATGGATCTCATCTGTCACAGTATGATGATCCGGAAACTTATTTCCGTGGATTGATTAAGTTTATAAAAGACGTTGATAAAAATACCTCAAACTAAAACCAAAGATCGATGTATAAAGACATTCTTAGCTACGAGTTGGCCGAAGGTGTTTCAAAAGAACATTTGATGACTATTGCCAAACAAATTGTAGAGGACTGGATGAAAAATCAAGCGGGGTTCATCAAATGGGAAATCTGTGCGAACAATGACGGAGGGCTGACAGATATCGTTTACTGGGAATCGAAAGAAGCTGCGAAAAATGCTGAAAAGGAGATGGCCAATATTCCCAACGCCGGTGATTGGTTTGCATGTTATAAATCAGGAACGATCACCAGTAAAAATTTAACAACTATCGCTGAGTTTTAATGCCAGATTATGGGTGCTATTCTCCGATGCTTGCTCCGAGGTTCTTGATTTTGTTGACGAAAAAAAGACTTGTCTATGTTGCGTGAATTTTTTAAAGATCTATTTGGTCAAAAAAGGGTAGCTGATAATCGGGTATACACTAGATTCGATGCGCGAGTCTTGCAGCAATACAGACAACAATATCCTAATCTAAAAATGCATGAAATTCGAATTCCGAAGATCGCTAATAAGGAAAGCTACATGATCAAGCATTGGTTCAAGAATGAAGGAGACAGCATTGAAGCCAAAGAAATCATTTGTGAGATTGAGTCAAATGACATCAAATTGGAGTTGGAGTGCTATGAGAGTGGAACTATTTATTTCAAAACACCGTCGAATAAGCAATTGCAGGTTGGTGATTTGATATGTGTAATTATCAACAGACCATGAGAAGTAGCCACATACATGATGTCAGTCTATCATAATCTTTCCATTTCTATATGTGAATCCATAACTGTGTCATCGTGTTTTTTATTGTTCCTAGTAAAAGTGAGTGCGAGCGTTATTTCAATTTCTCTAAGGAATTATAAATCTCTGTAACCAAGAGGAAAGCGAGTTTATTTCAATCGGAGCACTCGTTCATTGGATAAAGTGGTATTAATTCTTCTGATTATTAGGTAACTTTCATCACAGTTAATTCTATGTCTATAGATTATTTATGAAAATACTAAACCTCACCATTCTTATCGTTTTCATTTTCCAAACACAAGAATCATTTTCTCAAACTGATTACAGAGAGGGATTTATTGTATTAAACTCAGGGGACACTATCACAGGGCTAATTGAATATAAAGGCGTGCGAGCCAGCGCTAGAGTATGTAGATTTCGAGAGACGATCACGGGGGAAAGTAAGAATTATAGACCGGAAGACCTGAGCGCATATAGGGTCACAGATGGAAAGTATTATGTAACCAAAAACCTTCCTGAAACTAACGAAACCATATTTCTTGAATACCTGGTCAATGGGGTCTTAGATGTTTTCTTCTACTATGATGATGGTGATAATTACTTGATAGAAACAGAAGAAGGCGAATTGATGACGCTTGAAGACGAAGCTAAAGAGATCTATGATAATGGTAGATTTTATGCCTCTTCATCTAAAGGATATATTGGCACATTGAAAATTATATTCAGTAAAGATTTTGAATTTGCAAATAAGATTGACAATATCAATCTTGATCATAAATCTTTAATTAAAGTATCGAAAGAATACCATTATCGGGTTTGTGATGAAAATCAGGCGTGTATTATATATGAAAAGGAAGTAGCCAAAATTGAACGAAGTTTCGGGATATTACTTGGTAAGAGTTTTTTAGCGTTTAGGTCACAAGGAGCCTATAATGAGGGAAACTTACCGATAGCTTCTTTTGATATCAACACGACTCCTTCTCTTGGCGTTTATTTTAAAGCAAATATGCCTTTCCTAAATGAAAAATTGGGTTACACTATAGAATCGTCATATTTCAGAACCAAAATTCTTGCTCGTTCAATTTCAGAGGAGTTTCTTGTCACTTTAAGAGAAGAAGAGCGTCTCATCAATCATACCCTAGCGAATAATTTATCTTTTACTTATGATATCAAAAGAAACGAAGACATGAAGTTTTTCATAATGGGAGGGATGTTTTTCAACTATTTTTTTATCTCCGATTATTATTGGTTGTTTGAGTCAAAAGAAAACGCAACCGGAGATGTCTTGGGGCTGAGTGAAATTGATGATAATTATTTTCTTCCTTACGATGGAGGTATATCATTGGGGCTTGGTGCTGAGCATAGATCTTTATTCGACCGAAATTTCACATTGATGTTAAGGTATCAAGTCGGTCAAGGTTACAGAGATCTTTTGAGCACGAATTACCTCTCTTTTGTACTGGGAATGGCTTTATAGTCAAAAAAACTCACGTCTCGTTAAGAGGCTGTTTCGACGGTATTACCTAATACCCATCTGATCAACAAATTGGTATTGTATAATGATAACCTGAAGGTATGTCAGAAAGTCTTTAGACTTGAAATCCAAAACCATAGCGTTTACTCAGACCATAAACCATGAAAATGTCAGGGCTTTACTTTCTGATATCTCTGGGGAAGTAAATATTGCTTCTTGCAGATGCAAGAAAGAAGTAGAGACAAAACTGTTTTAAAAAAGAGAAGGTGATTTGAAACTCTGGCAACTTATTCAAACCTAAATTCCGTAATGGACAGTTTAAGTAATTATTAACATAACGATGTATGCTCAAGAGTCTTAAGAGGAGATTTTAAAAGAGCACCAGTGGCACGGTAATCTGCAAGCGTAAAAGAGCGTTATTAAAACATGTAGTCTTAATGATAGGAGGGGATTCGGTTCAAGAATCAGCGCTGCTAGAGGAGATTAGAACCCTAGCCTTAATGAAGAAGCGATGAAGTCAGAAATTGGCAGTTTGCAAGTTCACACCTACGATGAAAAAGAGAATGTGACCTTAGAGGTTTCGTACAATGGACAGGTAATTTCGAAGGAAAAGCGCTCCAAGCTCTTTGATTTATTTTTTTAGATAAAAGAAAGATACGGGTCTTGGGTTAGTGACCTTGCAGAGCATTATACACAGCCATAAAGGCCAAATTTAGTTCTAGCGTGAAGTCGATTTAGAAACAAAACGCACCATTAGTTTTCCCGAGACGATCCATATTTCGATATAAATGGGGAGTTAATTCCCCAAGCTTCCTCAAAATATCCCCATTTAGAACTGCTAATGACGTCCTATATCCCTTCAGCGGTGTTGGCACCTTTTTTTCATATCAGTTGGTATGATGAGGAATAAGTTTTACAGAAAGAAAAAGAGTACAAAAAAAATTGATTGGATTAAGGTTGCAAGCATTATTGGACTATTAAGTTTCGTAGTGTTTGGTTTGACGGGTTGTCGTAGTTAAAATCAACCAAGAACAAAGCATCTGAAATAATTTAGAAGGAGAAACAGCCGCGCATTAAAGAGCTAAAGTAGAGGGGTAATCAAAAACTGATCTATTTGTAACAAAGCTTTAGAAAAGTGGAGCAGTCAGTGAGAAGTTCATAGTAGTGATTTTAGGCATGAGATGACTATTGAAGGTGAACTGAGAAAAAATGTAGAGTGATTAGGAAAATGAATTGTTCAGTCATATTTAGTTGTGACGAAGTAAAGTGCCAAAGTAATTTTTCGCTCAATAAGATAGATAATTAGGATGGGTCAATAATAGGAAGTGGCAGTTTCAAACGACGATCACAGCTTAGAATCGACGTAAGATTATCAAGTAATAATTTTAAGAACTAAAAATCTACAAAGAATGGGAACCATAGCAATACGTCATAATGCAACAACGATAACAAAGAAGAAAACCTACAAAAGATTGGGCTATACTATGTAAGAGATGGCTGATCTGGTGAATACACTACATGCGCTCTTGGCTAATTATCATGTGCATTATCAAAAGCTAAGAAACTTTCACTGGAACGTTAAAGGATCAGACTTTTTTGATCTTCACGAAAAATTTGAAGAGCAGGAAGAGCAGTATCATGCATCCAAAATTGCCAACTATGAAATAGCCGAAAGGCTGAGCGTTTTCGGTGGGACGCCACTTAGCACAATGCGCGATTTTTTGGATAATGCAGAGATTAAGGACTCACAGACCTGAACACCAGAGAAATGGTTCAAGAAATCATCAGGGACTATGAACACATACTAGAGGATATGTTTAGAGCTATTGAGGTTGCTTTAGCGCATGGAGACAGTGGAACAGAAGATATGATAAAAGGATTCGTTCAAAAAGTAAAAAAGAATCATTGGATGTTTACTGCTTTTTCACAGATTAACTAAGACTCACGGAGCTTAAGCGGTGATTCTTAGACACATAAATTTTAATAATTAAACTAAATAGATAAGATATGAAAATGGCAATGCGAATTATAATAACATTTATACTAGGTATTTCAACAGGTACAATAATCGGTTTGCTGAGCTCACCTCGAACAGGGAGACAAAATCGAAAGAAGCTGGCTAAAGAGTTTGATGCACAAAAACAGGCATTGGAGGAGATGGCAAGCAGCAAGCAGGAAGAGGCAAAAGGATTGGTCAATAGTGTCATAAAGGAAAAAGCTAAGGAAGGTAAAAGCTTAATCGATCAAGTAAAAGGTAAAGTATTAGCAAATTGATCTACGTGAAATCGCTCATTAGTCCGCAAAAGAAAGGTTCGATTCAATTTCGAGTTGAACCTTTCTTTGTTCCCTCATTTGAAAATAAACAAAACTCGTATTTAAATTACCATCACAACTATTGAATTACAATTTTTTGAGAAGTGAAATTATCAAATAGGGATATTCAAGAAATAGCTGAACTGCCGAAAAGCGGAAAGGTCTGTTCTATCACCTCCCAACTGGGAACATAGAAAGTTATCCGAATTGAGGGTATTTACTTTTAAGAAGAACCTTTGTTAGAGGTTACAAGAAAAACTGATGCGGACATTGATAGCTATGTCAAATTCTTGGAAATGCGTGCTCATCGTAGTTTTGGTTTAATGGAAGCATTTATAGATGCTGTAGATAATGAGGACTTTAAATTTTAGATCATCAATTGCCTTTCGAGAAGAAAACCTTTCCAAAAGTTTAAGACTTTAGTCGAGATTTCGGACTACTGTCATATCTGGTTTTATTTTAAATCTAAAGCCAATATCGACTGGGTAAAAGAGCGAATTTCAGATTAATGGAGCATAAAAAGGACCCATCTGATAAGGAGTTGTGTGATACTGCCAAGCCGAGATGCAGATAAATAGCATGGATAATGACAGGCTAAAAGTAGGTTTTCATACTTATTTGCAAGTCAAGGTTATTTTTCGCAACCACTGTTTGACTAATTGTGGTAGCCGTTCTAGAAACACATGCGTCAAGATCGACATAGGATGGGTTAGTTGTCTCGCTGTTTTGTAAGTTTAGATTGCTTCACATTTTTTATGCAAAAGCACTTTATGATGCCTGCCTATCTCTAATCATTTGGGAGACAAACAATCATTTATTGTGTCAAAGCTTTTCATTGACGTAGGTCTTTAAATAAAAAAGCCAAGCCCGAATCGAGCTTGGTTTAAAAGTAGAAGTATGAAGTAATTTTAATTGTTAATAATCTTCCTTGTTATCGGCTGCTCACCAGCTTTCAAAAATCGCAAAATCAGTACTCCTTTTGTATGCAGTTTTAGTCTCGTCTCCTTTTCGTGTATCTCAAGTTCTTGAACTTTTCGTCCTAAAAGATCATGAATAATCAACGTCGTATTTAGAATTGAATCATGGCCTTTAATATTGAGCCATTGATCATGCGCAAATATTTTTAGATCATGCTTATGGTAAGACAAAGCAGGTTCTTCTTCTATTACCTCAGCATCCCTATCTACGAAATAGATATTATCAAGATAAATGGTGCCATTACCCTCAAATTTCAATTGAAAAATATCATTGAGTGAAGGAATAGTGAATTCGGTAAGGGGAATATCCACACTCACCCATGCTGACTGTTCGATTGTCAAAGAAGATGCGTTTTCGATTGGACCCGGGCTAATTAACGAAACGTCTAATTGAGTCGAATTAAATGTCCAAAAGTCGACATGAAGATGAGTCATGGTTGAAACATCAATCGAACTATTCAATTCAATACCTTGATAGTTTAGGCCAGCGTATTTAAGCGTGTTATTTCCTTCAATTACCTCTTGTGTAACCAATGTATTTTGTCCCCAAGAAGGATTAAAGTCTATGTTGCTCACATCATCGTAATCATCACTGAAGAGGGAGATGACATTTGTAGCATCAGCGGATGTAGCAGGCGCACCGACAACTGGGTCGGTATCTTTCGGTTCTCCTCCTTGATCATCTTGATAAATTCTGATATAATCAATTTCCATGGCACTGGACGTAAAAGCAGGATCAATAGCTCCACCAATGCCTCCCATAGCGATGTTCAATAACATATACTGAGGTTCGTCAAATGGCCAAGTAGCGGGATCTTTTACAGTTGGTTGATAGGTGTAATACGTTTGATCATCTATCCGAAATTCTATTTTATCCTTATCCCAAATCATAGAATATATATGAAAAGTATTACTAACGTCTGTTGCGGTTACTGTCCCAGTATTGACCGTGGCTCCAGAGCTTGAGGTGGTGTGTAAGGAACCATGTATTACATTCGGATTATTTCCCCAATGTTCCATGATGTCGATCTCACCTGTTGCAGGCCAATTAACATTGCCGAATTCTTCTGACCAATAACCACCGGGTTCGTTGATGTTTTTACCGAGCATCCAAATTGCCGGCCATGTACCTGCACCACTTGGCAGTTTTGCCCTTGCATCTACTCTTCCGTAGGTAAAAGCAAACTTAGAATTTAAGCGTGCAGAAGTATATTGCTTTGTGAAGTTCTGATCTGTGAATGTTTCTTTCTTTGCAACTATGCTAAGGTTCCCGTTAGCAACAAATGCGTTTTCTAGACGATTGGTATAATGTTGCACTTCACCATTATACCAGCTTCCACCAGCGGGCAATTGTGTTTGATGAAACCATCTATCTCCATTAATTGCTCCGTCTGTATCAAATTCATCTGCCCAGACCAATTCATAATTTGTAGTTATTTGTGCCTGAGCTCCTACTACTGACAAAAGCAGAATGAGGCCAAGTGAGACTTTTGGATAAGGGTTTTTCATACGAGATTATTTGGGTAAACTAGCATTATTTTTTAAAAAGAGTCAACAGCAAAGATGTCAATTTCTTGTGAATCTATTAGCATATATCAACCATACTTGATTACGTCACCCACTACATCATAACTACACTAACCACCTCACTAGAGCCGTTTAGACTAAAAGGTCATACACTCAATTTCTTGTCCTCCGATAAATATTTTTTCCTTTCTGGATTTGTAAAATTGCTATTTTTAAAATTTGTGACGGAAGTTGTTTGTAAATGAGCCAACATGGTAAAGCACGATATGGATAGATGGTCCAAAACTCATTTATGATAGATAGGCTCAAAACCTTACATTTTTTCTTGCTTACTCTATCTAGTTTGCAAGATGATTTTTAACGTATAATGTAGCAGGGTAAGAATAGGTTATCTGCGTATTTGGGGATAAATATTTTTCATGTTCCCTCATATGCTAACTAAATTGTTCTTTGATGATTTCATCTTTATGCTCTGTTAGGAACTTGAGATATGCTTGAGAAGCGGGAGAGAATTTCTTACTTTTTAGCCAGACTAGGCGCCATAACGTAGATACCGGCAAGTCCGGAGCAGAAATAAGATATAAATCTCCATTTTTAATCGCATTTTTGATTCCGATGATCGGCATTATTGAATGCCCTAATCCGGCGATCACCGCTTGCTTCACGGCCTCATTAGAGGTGAGTTCGATAATTTTTTTAGGTTTTATGTTTTTGGATTTCATGTATTTTTCCATGATGTCTCTTGTCGCTGAGCCTTTCTCTCGAAATATGAAGGTTAAGTTATTGAGCTGCTTTGTTGAGAGCTTTTTCTCTTGGCTAGGTGGATTTTTGCCTACAAGGAAGAGGCTATTTTCTAGGAGTTCTAATTCGTTCAGGGGGAGTCCTTCTGGTATAACTGAGATCAATGCAAAATCTACTTCATTTTTGGCTAGAGCCGACATGACACTTGTCTTATTCGTCACATCCATGGTTAAATCTAAGGCATTATGCTCCTTCATGAATGGAGCGAGAAAATAAGGCATGACATACTTACCAGTACTAACAATAGCGATTTTCAGCTGACCTACCAAGTGGCCCTTGTAAGCCATGGTTTTATGTTTGATTAAATCGGCCTCCGCCAAAATTCTATTAGCAGCAGCTACTATTTCATGGCCAAAATCGGTAATATAGATATTACGACCTACAACTTCAGTCAGCGCAATGTCGAATTGTTCTTGAAGCTTTTTTAACTGAATGGAAACAGCCGGCTGAGTGAGGTGAAGTGCTTCGGATGCACGTGTAACACTCTTTAATTCAGCAATTTTTACGAATATTTGCAGTTGGTGAAGCGTGTAATTCATAATCAAAAGTAATGACTTATATTAAAAATATAAAGAATAACTAATGAAATATTCTCTTCAAACTTGAGACCGAGACGCATCATCGATCATACGTCCAAACGCGAAGAGGGAAGCTTTGCGTCAAAAGAGGTAACAGTGGTATTGAGGACTGATAAAATCCATTTGCATCGGAGAAATATTTTAGTTTAACTCAGCGAAATGGAGAGGATATTTTTCACTGGATAAAAAGAATTTGGGCGCTGAAAGCTAAGAAAGTAGAATAAATGAGATGCTTTGCTTGTTGGATGCAAACGTGGATATTGATGTTTCTAGTGCAGTTAGCATCATTGTAGATAAAAAAAGAATAGTATGATGACCTGCGTTTCTCCCAAGATAATCTAACGAACCTAGCGTTACTTTACTTTATCTTGGAGTGTTGGTAGTCCAACTAAAGTGTGCTTTCAAAATACTAAGTATTTTTTTAATGTTAAACTAGCCATTACTATTTTTCCCAATTGGGTCTAAACGAGAGCAAGAGTTTGGGCATAACTCCATCAATATGGAGATTGTGTTCTTCCCTTTAATCCGACATTGTGGGTTTTTTTAATGATGCTTGCATCGAATAAAAATAAATATCCGACTTCATGTCTCTCGCTTGCTCTGAGGTTATTGATTTGTTGTTGGGCTGTAAGGAATAGCCCCTTGCCAAACTTGCAGGTGGGCGTCATAGATGGCTACACGAGCGGCCATAAAACGAGCCATCCAGAGCAGGTCTGATGTTGTATGTTTTGATAGCTTTGGCTGTTCCTTTTTCATTTAATACTACCATTGAGCTTCCTGTACATCTATTTATTATTCAGTGACTGGCTTGTTATAATGTTTTGATGAGCTCAATATTTTTGCAAAGCGGCGGAATTGTGTCTAGACTAAAACAGTAATTGACCTAAGGATAACAAGTCTGCTCATGAGAACACCATAGCCGAGTGTTCAAAAAAAATACTTTTTCCTTTTACGGTGTTATATCAGTGATGAAATGGTGAATTTGCGTCGACATACACGCGCTCATTCAATGAAATGCCTTTGGTGATACCAATAATATAAGAACTATTGCATCTAGGTTTATAATGGTGTTAGTTTTGTGTTTCAGAGTTTTACCTCAAATCAAGTTCATATTGGATGCTATTTTTATTATTTCAGCTGGAGATTTAGCTGAAAAAAGCTGTCTGAATTAATGCAGCAAAAAATCATTGTTTTTATTATTTCCTCTGTCTTAACTGGGCTAATAGGTTTTTATGTGTTTTTTGCTTTGGAAAAAGGGGAGACAGAATACATGCTGGAGAAGGTAAGCTACGATCATCCAGTACAGAGCGACCTGTTTGAAATTTCGATTCCTGAGAGCCCATTTAAGGTCAATCAGGAGAACTTAAAGGTGATTGAAAAGCAGATACAACATGGAGATAGTTTTTACAGTATCATGCGATCTTTCAATGTTGATCGCCAAAAGATTAACCTTATCAACAAACAAATTTCTCAGAAGGTTGACTTACAAAATTTTCAAAAGGGAGACCCTTATAAAATGTATTTAGCGCCAGATGGTAAGGCTGTGAAGCTTGATTATCCCATCGATGCTTACCGTTTATTAAGACTTGATTTTAAAAGAGGAACATCCCGAGTTATAGAACCACCAGTCGAATTAGTAGAAAAACATATTGTGGGAGGAATCTATGGTTCATTGATCGGCTCTTTAAAAAAAGCAGGTGCTCCAGAAGACCTGGCCGATAAGGTGGTGACTATTTTTGCATGGCAAATTGATTTTAGGAACTTGCAGGCTGGCGATCTATTTGATATCTATTATCAAGAGAAATCTGTAAACAAAAAAGTAGTCGGATCAGACAACATACTAGCGGTGAAGCTCACTCATAATTCCAGAGATTCTTATGGGTACTATTATCAGAATGATGCTATAGTAGGCTATTTCGATAGAGCGGGGACAAACCTTAGTCATGGTCCTGTAAATGGAGCTATTATTACTTCACTTTTTAGCCAAAGAAGATTTCATCCAGTTCGCAGAACGTATCGAGCACATAAAGGAATGGACTTTATGGCGGATGAAGGCACGCCGGTAATGGCACTAGAAGGAGGTAAAATCATAGCTGCGAAGTATCATTATGGCAATGGTAACTATATCAAAATACAGCATTCAAAAGATTTAATGACTCAATATCTACATTTGTCTGAAATAGATTCGGCTATAAGCATAGGTGTGACAGTAGATGCGCATCAAGTTATCGGGAGGGTAGGTAGCACAGGCCTTAGTTCAGGTCCGCACTTATGCTTAAGAGTTTGGTACAAGGGAGTGCAACGAGATCCATTAAATCACCAATTTTCAAGTCAGCCTAGTCTATCAGCTCAAGAGCGGATTTCTTTTGATAGTTCAATTCTTAGATACTTTGGGGGAAAAGATTAGGTAGATATTTTCAAGAATTGGTATAGTTTTAGAATTGTAGAGCCTTATTATTCAATTGCTTTTGGCTGTCCACCACTTTTACTAGTCATCTAACCAAATACGCCCATAATGCCTTTTGTGACTACTCCCTTTTAACTTATTGCCCTTTGATCATCTTTAGAACTATCAATACCTCAGATCAGATATCTTGAAACACTCCATATAATGTTCATTAAAAAGTAAGGAGAGAAGAAAGGAAACCGTCAATTGAACGAATACTTTTTGTTGACGGTTTTTTGATTACGGGAAAATGCAAGGTTTCTTCAACGATCGATAGTGAGGAGGACGAAGTACGGTTTTGCTTTTCAGTGAGATAATTAGGTGCTTAACGATACTAGATCTATTGATAGTTTTATTGAAAAATGTGTGGTGACTAACGAGTAATTGGCAATTCAATTACTGGCAAGGATATAAAAAAAACCTTGGAACTAGAAGTTCCAAGGTTTTTTGTATTTGTAATGCTCGTTTTCTTAGAACTGATAGCTGATAGCTAAATTAAACATAGTACCTAATTGGCTGAAATGATAACCATCATACGTCATTTGAGAATAACGTTGATTGAAAGTAATCAAATTAGACTGGTTCTTCATAGCTGCGGCATCTGTTAATAATGCCTCACCTGCAGCATTTAATGCGACAAAGTTCCATTCAGGTAAAATGTTGAATATGTTATTAATATTCACTGCAATAGACAATTGCTCTGTTGCGCTATAGTTAATAGACAAGTCAGTAACTGCTTTTGGATCAAACTCCGTTTTTAAGTTGGTATCCATTCCTTGCTGACGGAAAGTAGTTCTTCCAAATAAGGTATTATTCAAAGCGAAATTGAATTTATTGATATCATAATTCGCTCCTAAAATCCACTTAGTTTTTGGACGTGAAGTGAAAAACAATGCTTCTTGCGTTGCGTTCACTACTGATTGACCAGCTCCAGCGATCAAAGCTGGATTTTTAACATCTCCATCTCTTTCGTTGATGATCGTGTAATTACCTGCAAGGTTGAATCCTAACATTCCAGATCCAAGCGAAATGTTTTTGTAGCTAGCGACCACATCAATTCCTGAAGTTTTTGTATCCAATGCATTCACGAAAAAACTTAGATCACTTAGGTTGTTGGCAACAAGAATATTATCGAGTGCAGTAGTACCACTTGCTGATGGTCCAATTTCAGTACTCAATACAATTCTATCCCTAACAGCAATGTTGTAATAATCTACTGTGATATTAAACTTAGGAGAAAACTTAGCACCTATACCAAGTGTGATGTTGGTTGATTTTTCCGCATCTAGTTCAGGAATACCAATCAACTTTGCTTGAGCAGACACGTTATTTACCAAACCTCCAACTTGAATACCTTGTCCAGGTACGAAGCTATATTGTGCTTTTTGCGTGTAGATCTGATGAAGTGTAGGCGCTCTGAATCCTGTTGAGATAGATCCTCTAAATACGAGTTTGTCATCAGCCAATTTATATCTTGAACTTAACTTCCAAACTACTGCATTTCCAAAATCACTATAGTTTTCTGTTCTTATGGTACCATTGATTAAGAATGATTCAGTGATATCGAAAAGTACATCAAAGTATCCACCAAAGTTGTAACGGTTGAATTTTCCAGAATTTTCAGGAGCATTTCCTGCGAATGAATCAGCTCCACCACCATCATAAGACGCTAGCTCACCTTCTATAACTTCAAAAGTCTCTGTTCTAAACTCCGAACCGAAGGCTATGCTTACTTTGTTTGATAAAACTTTCGAGATATCTATGTTACCAACAGTATGATTAAATTGGGTCCCTCCTGGATCAAAAGTAATTTGACTATTCTCACGATATATGTCTTCACCTTCTACAATTTCATTAGCATCGACGATACCATCGTTATTTAAATCTCCTAGATATGTTGTAGGAGAAAGTACAGAGTTTCTATTGTGTGAGTTACTTACAGTATAAGTCTGTCTGTTTCCTCCAGTGGTTAAACTCATATCAGTGTTCCAGCCATTGTTAGATGTTTTAAATCCGACAGTAGCGTTGTAATCATTAAGCTCCCCTTCAAACGTAGGCACGTATCCATCATATTGACCATTTGGTCCATTAGGAAAGAAATCTGCTAAGTAAGGAAAGTCAGACTCTGTTCTCCAGTAAGGCGTTCTGTAATTAGCGAAGCTGTTTACTTTCTTATAGATATAGGCAGCATTAGCATACACTTCACTATTCTCATTAAGATTATAACCACCATTCACTGCAAATTTAGCTGCTGTTGTCTCTGGTGAGCCATTGATATTACCTGCATCAGGATTTCTAGCCAAAAATGCATTTACATCAGCAATGTCAGCACCGAAATCACCTGCTTCACCTGCCGCATCAACTGTGCCTGGTCTGTTTGCTATGTTTACCTTTGAAAAATCACCGGTGTAGTTTATAAACCCTTTGTCTTTACCTAGTGCAGTACCATTGTTAAGGCTAAGGCCAATCATTTCACCGTCACCTTCAGAAGTGATACCAGTTCTTAATGTAGCTGTAGCTCCGTCTGTATGGTCTTTAAGAATGACGTTCATAACACCCGCAATCGCATCAGAACCGTATTGAGCAGAAGCTCCATCTCTTAAGATTTCCACACGTTTGATCATATCAACTGGAATTGCTGAAATATCTGCACCTGTTTCTCCTCTTCCCGGAGATGTTTGCGTGTAAAGCAATGCACTACTGTTTTTCCTTTTACCATTGATAAGGATCAAAGTTCTACTAGGACCCATGTTTCTGATTTCATAAGGATCTAATAAAGAGGTTGCATCATTTACAGGGGTTTGTACAGTATTAAAAGAAGGAATTCTGTACTGCAATGCTTTATCAAAGCTAGTTTGTCCAGTTGAAGTCAATTCTTTAGCGCTGATCATGTCAACAGGAACGGGGGTATCTATACTGCTACGAGGAGCAGCTCTAGTTCCAACAAAAACCAACTCAACCAATTCTGTAGAACTTGGTGCTAACTCAACATCAACTACAGAACGTGCGTCTACTGTGAACTCATAATTATCAAAACCAATGAAAGTAACAACAAGTACTGTTCCTTCACTTACTGATAACTTGTAATTACCGTTAACATCAGAGGATGCTCCTGTAGTGGTGCCTTTAACGATGATATTTGCACCTATTACTGGTTCGCCGTTCGAACCGTCCGTGATTGTTCCCGTTATTTGTCTTTCTTGGGCAAAACCCGCGAAGCAAAAAACTAGATTCAAAAATAATAATGTAATAATTCTCTTCATATTCAGTCGTTTATGGAATAAAATTTTGTTTACAATAACATGAGCAAGATAATCCATTAATTGTTAGAACGAAGTGTAGTTTTTTGTCATGTCTACTATTTTTTTTTAAAAGTAGCTCTAAAAGGGTGTTAAAGTCACTTTACATAGATTTTGAGAATAATGGAAGTGTTGCAGATTTTAATCAACTCAGTTTAGCGTGATTTGAAAGTATGGGCTTATTTGGTAGCTTATCTTTGTATTTTGCCACTTAAAAATATTTAATTGTATATAGTAAATGCTTAAACTTTTCATTGGGCTAATAGTAGCATTACCTATCACGCTGCTAGGTCAAAAAGCAGATTCCACAAAGAAGGAACAACGTTTTGCGATTTATCCAGCGCTGGGCTATCAGCCAGAAACGAGTGTGCAATTTGGAGGCTTAGCAGTTGTAGTCTTGGCCGGAGGAGATCAATCGCAAAATAAGTTTCAGCGCGAGTCGAGTGTGACGCCTTATTTTCTATATACTTTTCGAAACCAAATACTCACTGCGGCGAATCTTGATTATTATTTTAAGTCAGGCTTCAATATGAATGTAACACCTCGATTTTTCAATTTTCCGGATCTCTATTTTGGTATTGGAAATGGTAATGACCCTGATATTTCGGAGACGTACACTAATATCTATTGGCAATTAGAAGGGCAGGCTTTTCAACCTTGGAAGGATATTTATTTCTTTGGCGTTGCTTTCGACTTTCAACATACGAAAATTAAAGATTTAGTTGAAAATGGCTTGCTGCAAACTGAGGCACCTATTGGTATGGAAGGAGGAGGGCTTGTACGGCTCGGGCCAGCCTTTAAATATGACTCTAGGGATAATGTTATCTATCCTACAAAAGGCTATTTCATTTCGACTCAGACCTTGTTTAATCCTATCGGAGATTTTAAGTATTCAAGCTATGTCATTGATGCCCGCAAGTACATCAACTTTAAAAATGTCAAACATATCTTCGCTTTTCAGCTGAGGGCAAATTTTACCGTAGGGGCGGATATTCCTTTTTACAAATTGCCACAGCTGGGTGGTGATGAACGCTTGAGAGGGATAGAAAATGCAAGTTTATACCGTGACAGACAGTTGGTGTATGCACAAGCCGAATACCGTAGGCATCTGTTTTGGCGTTTTGGAGGTGTAGCTTTTGCAGGAGTTGGCGATGTGGCGAGCAGCATTACTGATCTTGAAACTTCTGAATTAAAATATATTGTCGGACTTGGAGGGAGGTTCGCAGTGATCCCTTCGAAAAAGCTTAACATTCGTTGTGATATTGGCATAACCAATGAAGGACAATTCGGAATCTATATTGGTATGCGCGAGGCGTTTTAATAATTGTTTTAAAGCTTATAGTCTAGAAAGCCTTTACGGGCTCAATCTATTGCAACGATGATTTTTAAACGGTTTTTTGTGCGTTAGTCAAATGTTTAAAAAAGGTTGAAAGTTCCATCTTTCATTCTCAAAAGAGCCTAAAACTCAGTCAGTTTATTTTTAAAAAGTGATAGCTGGATAAAAGTAACTTTTAAAATACTGATGTATTAAGGGAGCGTCAAGTATATCAAGAAATCATCAATTAACGATCAGTTCTTGGATAAGTAACGTGACATAATTAGCGCGTGCGGTAACGTTATAATAGCGATTAGAATAAAAAGTAGCGTCACCAACGGAATCTCAAATTCAAAAAATTGGGTGACACCAATAATCATAACGATACCCACAATACTGAGTATGGAGAATGGAAGGGCAAGTTTTATCCATTGTCTGATTGAAAAACTGTTGCTACTCAACTTTAAACTATTGATTTGCAGTATAATAGCATCTTTTGAATGCCAGAAGGCAAAGAACAAGGCAAAACTCAGTAGAAGTGGACAAACAATCGATAGAAGAGTAATCACACCAAGATCGAAGAGTTCTCCTAGGATTTTGTAGCGATCGTATATCGCGATTAAAGCCAAAAAGATTCCAAGAGAACCAACGAATAGATAGTATTTTATTGATAAGACGCTTAATAAAATATCTTCACTCAATAAGCTCGGGACGAGATATTGTTGAAGTCTTGGGATGTCTGAGAAAAGAATGATTGATAAAATTGCTATTCCCCAGCTTAGAAATGCAATAGGTTTGAGCGCGTTTTTTTCTTTCCAATAGCTCAGTTGAGTTTCTCCAAAATGATAAGCAGAGATAAGGAGGAAAAGTAACAATGATAAGACAGGAAAAAAGTACCATGCCAATGAAAAAAGAGCCATCGTTAGTAGATAGAAAAAAATAAATTTTTGTTTTGGGTTTTGCTCTAGCCGGCCTGATTGAAGTATATTAAATAGTACATGATCAGTAGCGCCATGAGGGATTCCAAAAATTAGGATAAGTATTACCGCAACGGAGAAATTCACCATTTCAATATCGATGAAATAGGCATTTAGGCTTGCTAGCAGCAATATGATCAGCTTACCGATGAAAGGCATGAGACTTTTGGACGAATAATTGACCTAAAAAGGGGGCCCATGGCAACTGAGAAAAAATATTTAGCTCTTCTAGAATACTACTTTCTTCATCTAGAAATTTTAAAATTTGTGGGAATGTTTGAGATTCAAAAAGCTTAGACATGATCGGCTTCACTTTTTCTGGATGGTTTTCCATGATGCCTAAGAGCAGATTATCATAAAACTCGAATCGGTGATTGTCCTTACTCTTTAGGTTGCGCCCCGTGATATTTGAATAAATCAGGGAACACCTTTTTTGTACATTTTGAAAGGTATAACCGGTAGTTGGTTTCGTATCTCCTCCAATTGTACCAATTCTGAAAATTCGGTCGGTAGGGTTAGGGTCGAAAGGAAAGTTTGTCATTGGAATGGCGCCAGTTTCTTCCTCGATAATCTCGAACTCTGGAATTTCAAGAACTTTACTTATGTATTCTTCTAATTCTTTTTCACATGAAGCGTGATCTATCGATCTTGACCGAGCAAATTGCGTGTATTCGACAAGTGCTTCGTTTGTCTTATAGGGTAACAAGTAAACGAAATTCGATGAATCCGTCTGTGGTACTCTGAAATCCATAAGAATAGGCTTATCGACCTCAAAATAATTTCCTTCTGTTTTGATCGTCCAACCTAGGAATTTTTGCCAGCTAACATTATAGGTTGACTCATCAATGTTTGGGCGAGAGATACTCTCAATTACATGTTTTG
Organism: Cyclobacteriaceae bacterium; assembly: GCA_047635055.1. Taxonomy (GTDB): domain Bacteria; phylum Bacteroidota; class Bacteroidia; order Cytophagales; family Cyclobacteriaceae; genus JAVJRN01. The sequence goes on from JBLIIJ010000055.1 coordinate 19,882, forward strand.
CTGTATATACAGCGTTTTCGGTTTTCACCTCAACATGAGACTCCAGATCCATGATCGAAGTTACTTTCTCTTCCTTGAATGTAATGAAGGATGATTTGCGAATTTTTGAAAGCACTTCATTATAAAGGTCTAATCCGCGTATCGTATAATATTTGTAAGGATCAATGGATTCAAATTTTACAAATGCGTCTGTAGCAAAGCCTAGTTGATTCCAAACTTTATGATGGGCACATTTATAGGAAGGTTGAGTTTGTGACCAGAAACTCCAAGTTCTATCATTAGTTTCTTTTGAAGAAGCATCAAGTATTAATACGTTTTGATCTCTAAGATCATTTTCTATTAAGAAATGAGCAAAGCTTAAACCTCCAAGTCCAGCACCCGCAATGATGATATCGTATGACATTGATAAAAATAAGAGCCAGCCATGGCTGACTCCTATATGTTAAATGTTTTAAGCTGTCGCTTTAGCCGCTTTTGACTGAATTGCAAGACTGTAAATTACAAGTCCAAATCCAATCTTGTTTACTGCATCACCAATGTTATAGATGATATCCATAGACTCCAATGGCAGTACATTTCTCAAAAGTCCGTCTGTTTCGATAGCCATGTATCCAAGAGGATAAATTGCCCAACCTACAAGCACAAACCAACCTAAGGTGCTGAATGCTTTTTGTAAAATAGGATCATTCGAACTTTGTGCCAATTTCTTCGCACTTCCTAGCCATATTTCATAGACGATTCCAGCATAACCTAAAGAAGAGATTGCTCCCCAAATAGCACTGTTATCTCTAAAAACTGTCTCTCCCAAATATCCTGTAACAAGCATAAATACAGAATAGGCGATTAATTTCCACATTAGACCTATCTTCGCGCCAAAGGCTTTCAGGATCAAGTAGAATTCAACACACATCAAAGGCACAGTTAGCGTCCAATCAATGTATCGCAGTGCAGTTGGTGAGTATTGGTTTTCGATCCAAAAGTCACGCATGTAATAATAATGCACTGCTGCAATAAAAGTGATGAGACCTGACACCAAAAGGGAGGTTTTCCACTTGCCATCTACTGAGCTTCTTTCAAAAAAGAAGAAGACCGTAGCTGCGGCCATCGCCATTGCCCCAACGAAAAAGGTAAATCCTACGTAATCTGTAGGGGCCAAGGAGGCTGCAAGAATGTTTAAAGTTTGCATAATTTTATCATTTTATAGTTTGATCACTAATGCAACTCCTTGGTTTAATTTTTTGTTTAAAGAAAAAATAAATTTATTCAACAGGAAGAAATTGCCACATTTTGAAAATACAATGGTTTATTTAACAAAATCCATTGTACTCGAAGGATTGCGAAATTTTTAAATCTCTTTTGATTGGTGTTTTCTTTTAGATGTTAATTAGAAAAGGAAAATCTTATCGTTGGATTTGGCTCACTCGGTCGCTGAGGTAAGATCATCCAGTGCTATTCGTCAGTGTCAACCGAAACTTTGAAAATACTTCGTCTTGGTGTTTACATCAATAGTTTCATAGCATTAGTTTCCAATACACTTAAATAAAGGTTTACTTAGTTTATTCCTACCAAAAAAAAATCGGGAATATTTTCATAATCGTAAGAACTATTTACTGCGTAGAGGGCTTTGATGTTCTATTCGTGAGAATACATGACAAGGCGATAAATTTTTGTTGCTAGCAAGGCAAACTCAATGGCCCAAGGAGTGATTAACTGGGTATTTTGAAGACTGGAAATTACCCATCCCTTGATTATTCTGCCTGATTGGAAGGCAAGGACTTTTCAGGTCTGCCTGATCAAAAGAAGTGTAATGTACCAGCAAGGCAAAGCAACAACTAATAGGAAGAGCGTAAAAGATGCTTCAAACTGACATTGTTGTGAATGAAGAAAACAAAATATCTTAATGAAATGATCTTTTATTTTCCGATAACCTGCGCTTGATGTCTGCTGCAATAGCCGTTTGTTGATTTCGTGCTGTTTTTGCACCGGCTACCTGTGCTTTTCGCTAGTCCTAAACATTGCGATGAAGTTGACTCAGCGCCATTGATACTTCGTTTTTGAACTTTCTTGATGGAGAAATTCCATAGATCAAGATTCGTAGTACTTTCCAAACGGTCTTCAATTGTATCATCTAATTGGTAGTAAAAGTCAATGCCTGTTCTTGCTTCGATTTCGTCAATAGAAACGGCGAAGGATGCGAGTGAGCCAATCACTTTTTGGTTAGGCAAAATAAAACCGATCATTTTTTCTGCATCCTTCGAGTAAGCTATTTTGAAATAATAACCGGGGATTGTTACTTTATTTTCACCGATGGAGCCAAGATTACTTTCGAATATTGGGCCTGTTACAACATAAAGTTTCTCATTGTCCAAAGTCCAGCCGCGCAACAAAGCTTCTAGGCTTTTCCATGCTCCGCGGTTTAAGCCAGGTAATTGAGGAGACATATTAGACATGAAAAAAGATTCAGTCATGGCTGTCGTGTTGATGGTCATATCACCAGCAGGCGCCAAATGTCCACGATCGTATCCAGTATGGAGGTAGTCTTTCTTGGATGCAGAATAAGTAGACACTGCCGGATCTGACCGGAAATTGTCGGTACGCTCGATAGGGCCACTGGCCATTGCGGAGGTCAAAATATAATACACCCATTCCGCCTGTTCATGCTGCTCTACATATGATAAGGAATAATGACTGTGCGTAATGAGATCACCTTGGTTGGGTTTTGGTTGAAAACCTTGCCCATAGACCAAAAGGGGAAAGAGAAGAAACAGGCTGAGATATTTCATATTATTCATATTTGAGATCGAAAAACTACAAAAAAACATTCAAACGGGTGCCTTTATTTCATCAGCCACAAATTTGATGAACAAACGCACAGGGCAAACGCATTTAGTGATGTGGGTGCCATCACGCGATCTTCTTCCGTCGCGGATCGATATATCTTTTTTACCCAAAAAGGCAAAAAAGGATGCCGCTGCGATCTCGGGAGCACACACCCCGAAAGATAATTTTACGAAAATCGCGAGTCGGAAGCTATATTCCATAGTGAGGGGTGATACTCCCTGATGTTTGCATAGAATAAAAAGCAATGATCCACTTTCATACCTCATGAGCTTGCTCAAAGATTTTTGATGCTTACTTACCAGCATCAAACATTCGCCAGTAATTTTGGCTTTTACAAGGGCATTAAATGACACATTGGTTTTATTTGCATGCTTTTAAGCAGGAATCAAATGCAAGTGCATTCAATATGAGAAATAAGATTTTTTTAATCAGCCAATATTTTTGGAAAGTGCCTTACTTGAAGCTTTCCGTGATGATGATATTCATGATTGGTTTAACCCATTGTGCACAACAAGTGATACTACCCGATCCTGTTGTAGCAGGCTGGAAGGGAAAAGAAGTATGTGTGATCATAGAAGAAAATAAAAAAGTCAGGGCATTGAGGTGCACATTTCCTCCGGGCGTGGGTCACGAGAAACATCAGCATGCTGCTCATTTTGGTTACACTTTAAAAGGTGGGAAATTTCGAATCAAAGATGCGACAGGAGTGAGAGAGGTCAATGTGCCGACCGGATATGACTTTTATAATAATGGCATTGATTGGCATCAAGTATTGAATATTGGTGATAGTACGGCAGTGTTTTTGATTATCGAGCCGAAGTGAATCGTTATTGACGCCAATCCATTTTGCCATCGAAAATCAATGGGTTACCGATATTGGGAGTTTTCATAGTGAGGAAAAAGGCAACTCTGTATAAAGGATATGGAAACATCAAAGATTATCCAAATGGCCCAAAAAGGCTTGATTGCTTTCTATGAGGATAGCCTCAATCCCATCGGATTTTTCGAGTAAACGTGAGAAAATATTTTGTACAGCTACAACACCGATTGCTGTAAAAAAACAGTACCACACTCGAAAAAAGATATCTTGATTTTATGGACAAATGGCCACATTTATTCAACAAAATTTCTAACGTTCCAATAGTATCCTTTTTAGGAGTAACGCCGGAGTTTTGAGTGCGGCTAGGAAAAAAATAGTACAATCTTCAGGCAGTTTTATATCATAGGAAAACCCTAAACGAGTATTGGGTTTTTTCTTAACAAAGCTTACAGGCTAGGAGTGTACGGGTTGCTCACCTTTGTCTCATCAAATTAATAACAATAGGATGAGACAATTATTCATAACAGCGCTGATGGGGAGCGTTTTATAAGGAAACTTAGCCAGCGACCATCTACAAAGCCTCATTGATCAAGAGGAGGCTGGGAATATTTCGCTAAACATTGACCGTATATTCCAGTTGGGGGAAGTCGCAGTTGATTATGAATATATGGAAAGCAATTAAGCAAAGGGAAAGTTGATTGTAGAAGTGGACTGAAACCTTTATCCGAACTGAATGTTAATGGTACAAATTGGAAGAGGAAATTTAATAGACAAATAACGAAATTAACTTCTTTATAAGCGTTTATTTAGAGGTTGCCGTCTAGTTATCAGGAAGTTGATATTTTCAAACAGAAGTTAAACAAAAATGTACAGCATGTGGAGAAAGTTCACTAGCGGCGGTCGTTTATATGCAAGCATAATAAAAAGAGAATGAATAGAATATTACCTATCGAAAATGAAATTTCTGAGCTCAGAAATCAATTGCAAAATCACAAACTATATGATGGTTTAAAAACTGTAGATGACATTAAGATATTTATGGAGAATCACGTATTTGCCGTATGGGATTTTATGTCACTTTTAAAGAGTCTCCAAAGAAGTCTTACAAATGTTGAAACACCTTGGACACCTTCAAAAAACCCTACACTTTCAAGGTTTATAAATGAAATTGTTCACGGAGAAGAAAGTGATCTTAATGAGTTAGGTCAGCCTCAAAGTCATTTTGAAATGTATTTGGATGCAATGTCCCAAGTAGGCGCAAGGACTAATGAAATTAATGATTTCATAAAATTATTAAAAGCGGGAAATTCAGTGGCTTACTCCTTGAATGAAATAAATATTGATAAAAGAGTTGCCGATTTTGTGAAGTTTTCATTCTCCATCATTGAAACAAATAAACCGCACCTCGTAGCTTCTGCTTTTACCTTTGGACGAGAAGATGTAATTCCAGATATGTTTTTTGAAATTTTGAAAAAGTCAGATTCAGAGAACAATGCCTATAAAAAACTAACATATTATCTGCAACGCCACATTGAATTAGATGGTGACGAGCATGGACCACTATCACTTAAAATGGTTTCAGAACTTTGTGGAAATGACGATCAAAAATGGAACGAAACATTGACGGTAGCAAAGCAATCATTGGAGAAAAGAATTGCGCTTTGGGATGCCATTAGCGATTTAATTCAAAAAGAAAAGGCAACATATAACACTGTCTATAGCCAATAGTGCATTTGATAGTTAAGTACTGTCTAATGATCCACTTACCTAAACTAAAGGGATGAGTTCCTTGAAAGTCAATGGCAAAGAAAGTGATGATCCTTTTTTTAACAAAAAAATCAGTGAATACAGCGGTATCCAATTCAATGGTGATGTAAATACAATTTTGTAGATTACTTGGGGTCAATCTTTCTTGATAAACCGCTTATTCAATTGAAATTTATCACTCACTATGCGAAGCATATAAGCCCCGGCTGTAAGTCCTAATAGGTTTATTTCATTGCCCAAGGGCGCCATGATTAATGTCTTTCCGGTCATATCTTGTATGATCATTGTAGCCATATGACTTGGAAAGATGCCTGTCACATCAATATGGAGCTGACTACTTACTGGGTTGGGGTAAAGCGTTAAATTCATCTTTGGAGCAAAATCTGTAGATAATATAAACACGTCGATAGGATCAGAACGAGTAGCACATATACCATTGGAAACTTCCGCTTCATATATACCATTTTCTTCTATCAATAGTTGGGATTGAGATTGACCAGTCAGAAGGTCTCCATCCCGATACCACGTCACAGAGACCAATTCATCATGAGGCAGAACCAAATAGTTTCCTTCGCGGGCTATGTTAGGCTTAGTTGGTGCTGCATTTATTTGATAATTATCTAAATAAAGCGCATTGCCCCAACCGCTTTTGGTTCTAAAAGCAAACTCCGCCAATTCGATACTTTCCGGAAGATTTACGTCCATGGATACGTTTTTCCAGTCAGCTTCTTCA
>JBLIIJ010000056.1:0-25715 GCA_047635055.1 Cyclobacteriaceae bacterium
TTAACCGTAGAAGAAGAATATCCAACGCCACCATACAAAGTAAGAATAGAAAGTTTCTTGGATATAGCTAGCTGAAAAGTGGTACCTGTTACTTCAAAATTTCCGATTTGGTCAGGAGAATCAGCATCTAATTGATAGGAAGTTGTCATTTTGCTGTAAGCGCCAAAAACAGAAAGATCAAATGGTAACTTAGAGATTCCAGGAATCCATTGTTTGATGTCATGCATCACACCGATTCCAAAAAGTTTAGTACTTCCCTCATTTCCATCAATATCAAATGTTTGCTCGGGTACTAATCTTAATTTGATTTCTGTGTTTTTTATGAGTCCAAAACCGATTTGTACAACTGGCGCAGGTACCGCATTAAAGCCAACGACTGTTTCGGCCATTCCAATTCCAGTAGGAGAGGTTATGCTGATTTCATCTTCAGTTCCTTCATTGAATATCAAATACGGAATGTCATCAGCATCAAGGTTGTCACCCATCAATGTAGGAGCAAGTGTTTCTCCTGATTCGGCAGGATTTACACCAATTCCGTTGATTCCAGAGGGATCAAAAAGTTCAGCTGAAGACGGCACTAGTGCTAAACTTGCACCAATGGTAATGTCAAATCCAGCAATTTTGTGCGGCTTTGCTGTATTGTACCAGCCAGAGTTCAAAGCATAACCAAAACCAGTAAATGCCGGTTCCAGGTAAGCCTGCATTAGATCACTTCCTATTTGTTCTCCACCTTCAAGAAAAGATCCGAAATCTTGAGCTTTCAATGACCCAAAACTGATCAATACCGTGACTATTATGTAAAGTTTTTTCATGATTCTTATTTTGCTTGTTACAGGCCTAGATTTCTAGCCTTGAGAAGAATGTCAAAATGGGCAGTAAAGTCTATTGATACCGTTCTGTCTTCAGGGTCTGTTGGTATACTTCCTAAATCGAAGACCACCTCAGAAGAGATTTCTTTCGCATTAAAAAGCTCTTCCACGATGCTTTCTTTTTGTGCTTGAGTTAATGTTATACTGGTTTTTGGCTTATTCTCAAGTTTACCTGTAATCAATGGGAAAGTAAGTGTTCCACTTGGTAGAATTATATCCAATCGTAATTCATCTAAGTCTAATTCCTCCTCAGGGTCAACACCATTTACTTCAAACGATATTCCATTGACTATGATAGATCCGATATCATCCAAACCATCCAATGCATCATCGAATGCACCTATTTCTGTTAAATCGTATTGGAAACTTGAAGCATCAGGATCTATATCAATGATACCTGGAAATGGGTTTCCTGGAATTGGGAGATCGATGGGAACATCGATGGGAAATTCTTTTGCAACGTTAAATCCGATACCCGCATCTCCACAGGAAAAGGATATTGCGCCAATAAAGGCTGCTAAGAAGAGATTTTTCATATTCTTTTTTTTGGCTTTAAACAAAAATTTGTTGATTCTTAAGATAATACAATGATAGCAGGTCTGTTGAAATATCTCTATACCACCAATATGGTATTTATATCAATTGCCTCCGTCTAAAGTAGGAATAACCTGACATAATACTCGCATAACTTCAACTTATTGTCATGTGAGCATCGAATGAGTACATTTGCCTTAAGGTTATTTCGGAAGATTATATCAAATTTAAAAATAAAAAATATGTCGTTAGTAGGAAAAAAAGCTCCCTTATTTAATGTTCCAGCGGTTATTGATGGAGAGGAAATAGTAGAGAGTTTTTCATTAGAACAATACTTGGGTAAAAAAGATGTCATCTTTTTCTTTTACCCTAAAGATTTCACTTTCGTTTGCCCAACGGAAATTCATGCGTTTCAGGAAAAGTTAGCAGAGTTCGAAAAGAGAAACGTAGCAGTAGTAGGCGCATCATGTGATTCCGAAGAAACACATCTAGCGTGGTTGATGACCGCTAAAGAAAATGGAGGAATTGAAGGCGTTAAATATCCTTTGGTTGCTGACTTAGCAAAAACGGTTGCTAATAATTACGGAGTATTAGCAGGTGATTGGAACTATAACGATGAAGGTCAATTGGTTTTTGAAGGAAATCCTGTGGCTTTCAGAGGAACTTTCTTTATCGATAAAGAAGGAATAGTAAGACATGAATCCATTAACGATTTGCCTTTAGGTCGAAATATCAACGAAATGTTGAGAATTGTTGACGCTTGGCAATATGTTGAAAAGCACGGCGAAGTGTGTCCTGCAAACTGGGAAGAAGGAAAAGAGGCAATGAATGCTACAAGAGATGGTGTTGCTTCTTATTTGGCTTCACATTAAAAAAAATAGTGTCATTTTTAAAGCCCTTTCAGTTTGACTGAAAGGGCTTTTCTTTTATGCGGCTATATTTGCCACAATGCTTTGGGTTTATCAGTTATGTATAGGGCTATATGGTAAGATTGTGCTCTTAATGAGTCTCACAAATTCTAAGGCAAAAAGCTTTATTACTGGCAGGAAGTCACAGCAGCGTAAACTGAAAAACTTTCCAGCTAAAACACACCAAAGATTTTGGATACATGCTGCTTCACTCGGTGAATTTGAACAAGGACGAACTATAATAGAAGAAATTCGAAAAAGCAGACCTAATTCAGAAATTATCCTCACATTCTTTTCTCCATCGGGATATGAGGTAAGAAAAAATTTCGCCTTGGTTGATCATGTACTTTATCTGCCTTTAGACACAAGTAAAAATGCCTTCAGTTTTGTGAATTCAATTAGGCCAGATTTGGTCATTTTTATTAAATACGATTTTTGGTATTATTATTTAATAGAACTAAAGCGTCGAAAAATACCGGTCGTCTTTGTTTCAAGTCTATTTAGAAGGAATCAATTTTATTTCCATCGCACAGTTGGTTTTATGAGAAAAGCACTCAGCAGTGTCAACCATTTTTTTGTGCAGGACATAAAGTCAAAAAACCTACTATCAACTATTGGCATAAGCCAAACCACTGTCGCAGGAGATACTAGGTTGGATAGAGTAGTCTCACAATCTAAGGAGCAAATTAGTTATCCGATAGTGGAATCTTTTGTGGAGGGAGAAAGGGTTATCCTTTTTGGTAGCGTTTGGCCTAGCGATATGGATGTTTGCCTTGAATTTATAAAATTAAACATTCAGAAATTTAAGTTTATTATAGCTCCTCATAATTTAAAGAATAAAGAGATAGTTGATTTGTTAAAACTACCTAATAGTTTCAAATATTCAGCTCCTCCTGTGGACAGTGGAGAGCAAAAAGTGATGGTAATAGATAATTACGGTATGTTGTCTTCGCTTTATAGATATGCAACTATTGCATACGTAGGAGGAGGTTTTAATGGAACCCTGCACAATACGATGGAGGCAGCTGTTTATGAGATTCCAGTGATTTGGGGCAAACATTTGAATAATAAAAAATTCCTTGAAGCGAAAGGGTTAATTGATTGTGGTGCTGGATATGAAGTGTCAAATAGGGAAGATTTACTTGTTGCTTTTCAATATCTGGAGGACGTAGAGATTTATATAAAAAGTGCAAAAGCGGCGAAAAAATATGTGTCTGATAGAACGGGTGCAACAAAAAAAATTATGCTAAAAATAGAGGAAATTTTATGCTAGGTTTAGTGATCAAATCGACAGGCTCATGGTATACCGTAAAAACCAAAGAGTCAGTGGTAGAGGCTCGTTTACGGGGTAAGTTTAAGCTTGAAAACAAAAAAATAACTAATCCTATCGCAGTTGGTGATATTGTTGTGCTGGCGAAGCATGATCATAAGGAATATATAATTGTCGAGATTAAGCCACGCAAGAATTATGTCATTCGTCAGTCCCCAAGGAAAAAGTATTTTGATCATATAATTGCTTCAAATTTAGATCAAGGGCTGTTGATCGCGACGATCAAAGCGCCTAGAACTTCCCTTGGATTTATTGATCGATTTCTGGTAACGCTCGAAGCATTCAGAATTCCAGGGATCATATTATTTAATAAGATGGACCTTTTGACTGAGGAGGAAATGGAAGAACTTAATTTTCTGAAATACAGATATGAAAAACTGGGATACCAATGTTTTTTCTCCTCATTAAAAGAAGGCCAATTCACGAAGGAACTTAGTGAACTTTTTAAAAATAAAACGACGCTTGTCTCGGGCCATTCAGGAGCGGGTAAGAGTACAATGATCAATTATTTATTGCCCGAAGTAGATCAAAAGGTGTCGGAAATTTCGAAATTCGCCAACAAAGGTGTTCACACCACCACATTTGCAGAAATGTTTTTTATTGATCCGGAAAGTGCATTGATAGATACTCCTGGAATTAAAGAACTGGGCCTCTCAGAAATTAAAAGTGACGAGTTGGCACATTATTTTCCTGAAATGAGAATCTTATTGGGTGATTGTAAGTATCACAATTGCACACATGTCAATGAACCTAAATGTGCTATAAAAAAAGCAGTAAAAGAAGGAGAGATATCCGAAGACAGATATGTAAGTTATTTGTCGATGCTTTCGGGGGACGACAACCGGCGATAAGCTTTGCATTTTTTAATTAGCCTTAAATAACCAGTGATTAAGGAGAAATTTCCGGTTTGTAAACATTGTTTGATTTCATATATGCTACGCCATATTAAAGCCGAGAATTCCTCTACATCGTCGCATAAATCCAAAGCTTTCAAACAGACTTGATAAGTAGAGGATAGGTGTTTATTACGCCATTGCTTTTGACTTTTACCTAGGCTTTTACTCACCTCTCGTTTTTTCACAAGAGGAGTAGGGTTGAAAATGTATTTCCAATCCCTTGAAGACCTTATCCAAAAGTCGAAATCTTCATAAGAAAGACGCTCATCGTATCCAGAGAGATCATGTAATACTTTGGATTTAATCATCATGGTAGGCGGGCAAATAAAATAGCCGCTAAGCAGTTCCTTAAAAATGAACCCTGTAGGAGGTGTTGTAGTTGCCTTTCGATGACGCTTTTTTCTGTAAAAGTTACTAGTAATATCCCCGTTTTCATCAGTAACAAATGCATCAGTAAAATGAACACCCGTTGATTCAGTAGCATTTATAAAGTCGTTAATGCCTTCTTCCACTCTTTTAGGTAACAACATGTCATCGGCGGCAAGGTCTATGATGTATTCCCCTTTTGATAGCCAAAACCCCTTATTGAATGCTTTACAATTACCAATAGGTGTAGGGTTATTTATGAATAAAAAACTCCCTTTTTCGGATATGAATTGAAGAATTTCGTCTTTACTACCATCACTACTGCCATCATCAACGATAATTAACTCTATTCTCTTGTATGTTTGTGACAACACTGATTCCAAAGCAAACCGGACGTATTTTTTTTGATTGTGACATAAACAAACCACAGTCACTAAAGGAAGAAGTGTCATAAACGCTGCTATTTAGGCAAATATGAGAAGAATCAAGTTAGCAAGGTTTTTGAGTTTTTTATCTGGGCTATTGCCTGTTAGATATCCATTGCATGGGGAGCTCAATGATCAACCAATTTTTGTTTTCGGTTCAGGTAGGAACGGGAGCACTTTACTGAATCGAATACTAAATCAACACTCCAAACTACAACTTCCATCAGAGCAGAACTTTTTAGGTTCGTCAATAATAAAATTTAAACTCTATAATTTTTTTAATTGGCGGGACTTGATGAAAATTATCGGTGGGGAGCTATTTATCGATGATGGTGCGCATACTTGGCCTCAGTTTGACGCGTCTGTCTTAAAGCGCTTGACCTATCTTGAAGATCGATCATTACAGCGCGTTCTCGACCTTATCTTTCGGTCGTCTTTCAATCAGACGGAAAAGAAATATTGGGGAGATACCACCCCTCAGAATACCAGATATTACAAAGAAATTTCAGAAGTTTTCCCTAAGGGCAAATATATTTTTTTGATAAGGAACCCGTTAGATGTCGTGGCGTCTTATCATCGTGGCTCTACGGATGCTTTTGGCGAATTGGTAGATGTCAAGCTGTCAGTACGGTTATGGAAAGATTCACTGAAAGCTTACCATTACTTATCCAAAAACCATCAGGTCAAATTATTGAGATATGAAGACTTGGTCAATGATCCAACGAGTACGCTGAGCGCTTTGATGAATTATTTAAATCTCGATTTTGAAGAAAATATGCTGTTTCACGACAAGTTTGAATCAGTCTCGATGCTTCACAGCGAGCCTCAGCATAATAATATTAAAAAAGGTATTTTTAATTCATCTATCGAAAAATGGAAATCCTCATTGAGTGAAAGAGAAGTACAAGAAGTATTAGTTCTTATAGGTGCTGAAAAAACCAATTTTGGCTATTAAAGTATCATTTCAGGAATATTTTCATCTACCAACAGGCGACCTTCAGTTGCTTCAATGATTTCTTTTACAGAAACACCAGGAGCTCTTTCTAACAGCTTAAATCCATCGGGAGTTATTTCTATTGCGGCTAAATTAGTAATTACTTTCTTGACACATTTCACTCCTGTAAGAGGGAGCGTGCATGATTTGAGGAGTTTTGATTCACCTGCTTTATTAGTGTGCATCATAGCAACTATAATATTCTCTGCCGATGCTACAAGATCCATTGCGCCACCCATTCCCTTAACCATTTTTCCTGGGATTTTCCAATTGGCTATGTCACCAGTATCTGAGACTTCCATTGCTCCGAGCACAGTTAATTGAACATGCTGTCCTCTAATCATCGCAAAGCTTGTTGCCGAGTCGAAGATAGTAGCGCCAGGAAGCAGTGTGACTGTCTGTTTTCCTGCATTGATCATATCGGCATCTTCCTCACCATCAAATGGAAAAGGTCCCATACCGAGAATGCCATTTTCTGATTGGAATTCAACGTTAATTCCAGAGGGCACATAGTTGGCTACCAAAGTAGGAATACCTATTCCAAGGTTTACATACCAGCCATCCTGAAGTTCTTGTGCAATTCTTTTGGCGATTCCTTCTTTATTCAACATTTCTCTGGGGTCTTACTGTTCTTTGCTCAATGCGCTTCTCATAATTGTCACCTTGAAATATTCTTTGAATAAATATCCCAGGCGTATGAATATAGTTTGGGTCTAAAACACCGGGTGCTACAAGCTCTTCTACCTCGGCGATCGTAATTTTACCAGCCATCGCCATCGGTGGGTTGAAATTCCTTGCAGTTCCTTTGTATATCAAGTTGCCAAACTTGTCACCTTTCCATGCCTTGACAATTGCAAAATCAGCCGTTAGTGCTAACTCAAGTATGTGAGGTTTGCCGTTAAACTCCCTTACTTCTTTACCAATGGCGACTTCAGTGCCATAACCTGCAGGCGTGAAAAACGCTGGTATTCCTGCTCCACCTGCTCTACACCTTTCAGCTAAAGATCCTTGAGGAATTAAATCGACTTCCAGTTCGCCTGAAAGCATTTGTCTTTCAAATTCCGCGTTTTCACCTACATAAGAAGAGATCATTTTTTTGATCTGCCTTTTTTTAAGCAATAAGCCTAGACCAAAGTCATCTACGCCAGCATTGTTAGAAATGCATGTTAGGCCTGTAACTTCCATTTTCACTAGAGCGGAAATGCAATTTTCGGGTATGCCACACAAGCCAAATCCTCCTAACATCAAAGTCATGTTGTCTTTGATGTCGAAGGTTGCTTCTTCGGCATTTTTGAATACTTTATTCATTTGGGTTATTGTTGTTTGATTGGGGTGCAATCGTTATCAACTCAAATCTATAGGATATTGGACAGTCTAGGAGAGTTGCGAAACTAAAAGTTTTTGAAGCTTTTCTTTTTGAATGGGTTTCGTCAAAAATCCGTCAAAGTATTTATTATATGTTCTGTTGGTTTCACCAGTTACGTCAGCTGTTAAAGCAAATATTGGGGTATAGATATTAATATTTTCTACTTCCCGAATATGTTTTGCGGCATTGAAGCCATCCATCACGGGCATATGAAGGTCCATTAAGATTAGGTCATATTCTTCGGCCTTACATTTGGCAATCGCTTCTTCTCCATTAAAAGCGAGTTTCACGATTATTCCCCATGAGGCGAGCAATTTCTGAGCAACCATTGAATTAATCGCATTATCTTCAACAAGTAGCAGTTTTTTACCTAATAAAGCATCTATTTTTTCATCTTCAAGTTTGAGAACCTGACCACCTCTTTTCAGGCTCAAGTCAAAATAAAATCTTGATCCTTTGCCTATACTGCTTTCGACTTTTATTTCTGCGTCATACAAGTTCAATAACCGTTTAACAATGGCTAAACCGAGCCCGCTTCCATCTTTTTTTCTCGTTGTTACGGATTTGACTTGCGAAAAGCTCTCGAATATTTCTGATAATTCCTCTTCAGGAATACCTGACCCAGTATCTGCAATTTCAAATCGAATAATATCATGGTAACCAGAATCTCCGATCTTTTTGATGATCATACTGATACGACCCAATTCAGTGAATTTGATGGCATTCCCGATGATGTTACCTAGAATTTGACCGAGTTTCACATCATCTAATCTATATACATCATCAATTTCTTTGTCGATACTAAGGGTGAGGGCCAATCCTTTTTCATCAGCGAGATGTTTATGGGTTTCCTTTATTTCTAAGAGGAGTTCTTTAAACTCATGTGGTCTGTTGTCAAGCTTAATCTTGCTTACTTCTAGCTTACTGAAATCAAGAATATCATTGATTATACTTAATAGATTATTTGCAGAGAATTTGAGTAGATGTATGAGCTTATCCCTGTCTTTTCTATTTGGACTTTCATCTAAAAGAGCAGAAATCGTCACGACGGCATTTAGTGGGGTGCGTAATTCATGACTCATGGTAGCCAAAAAGTCTTGCTTCATACCATAGGCTTTTTCTAGCTCCGAGGATTTCATCTCAAGGCTTTGTTCGTTGCGCTTTAACATGTAGTAAAATGAGAGGATCAGGATAGCGCAAAATATAGAGAGAACGAAAAGAACAATAAGTTGAATTTCAAAAGTGATTTGTTCATCTAACTTAAGAGGTGCCAACGGACTTTTACCTAATTCAAAATAAAGGAGACACAAAGCATTATAGATAAAAAAAAGTATTGTTTTTTGTTTTTGATCGGATCGAAAAAAAACGAAAGGGTAGCCAAAAAGAATAATGAAAAAATATTGAATCCCAAAGTTCTCGCCTAATAGCCAGCAATAAACCAATATTAAAAAGGGAGACTGAAAAGTATAAATCGTTTTCGCCAAATCGAATTTCTTGAAAACATTAAATACTACAGGCACTGAGCAAAGAATGATCAACAGTATAGCGATCATTTTAAATACCGAACTCTGGTCTTGCCATAAAAAGCACAGCGCTAAACCTATTATGGGGACCAAAAATATTGGGAAGATATTTATAGCTATAATCTGCGCCCTATCTTTTGGGCTATAGCCATGAGGCAAAGGTCCTGCCAAATAGTCAAACGTTTTTTCTGAGAAATGGAAAATGCTCATCGTAATTAAAATTACAACCACTATTTGATGAAAAAAATTGACACGCTCGTTTTGCCTTTGATTGAGGAGTCAATAGGTATTAATTCTACGTGAACAAGTTATCTACATGTTCTTGATTTGGATATTTAGAATGGTATCACCTACGATTTTAAATGACGCTTTGTCAAAACTAGGCGGTCCGAATAATCCCATAACATTATTTGAAAATCCAAAGCCTTCCAATGGGAGTCCTAACATTGATCTATCCATTTCGTTATTACTGTTTTCATCATGAAAAAGGCTAATGGCGAAGGTTCCAGACGGAAGAGTGAGGGACATATCTAGGTTTTCTGACTTAAGCGATGCGGTATAGTCTCTAAATGGCGCTAGGCTTAAAAAAATATCTTCAGAACGGTATACGGCCAAAGCTACTTTTCCATCATTAGACTTTAAGTCTGAAAAACGGATTATCACCTCATGCTCCTTGGCCTGAGTTTTTTGTGTTCCGATCAAAAAAGGAAGGAGACACAGGATTATACTAATCATCTTTAAGCCAAGCCATGGCTGATTTGTAACTGTCGAAAGTGGCGAAAATGGAGTTATTTATAACCTGATTGAACATTTCAAATGCTGGCCCTTTCGCTGACTTGTCAGGTGACATCACATGAGCATATCTTCTTATTTTAGTTTCGGCAATGGCTGGAAGCCATACTTTTATAAGCCAGTCATTAAGATCAGCCCATGGGCCAATGCCTAACCGATTATCATCAAGCACCAGGTCACATGGCGTACTTTCTAAAAGCTGAATGAAAGTATTGGCTGCCTGTTTTGCAGGGCCAACTTCAAGCATGTTGCCAGTCCACGTTCCGAGTATGATGTTCTCTTCCTTGATGTATTTACAGTCAAAGAAATTTTGGTTTTTTGAATCTTTCATGATTTTTCATTAATCATCTGGTTAAAATACAAAGTTTATTTCAATTGGTTAAAAATACTCAGCGAATGAAATCGACTAAAAAGAAATTAATCAACATTAATATTTTGAAATTTTTAAAACGTTTTTTTTTAAGCCTAGCTGTTTTATTATTAGTTTCCACATTGTCCATTGGAATTTTCGTCTATTCTAGTCCGCAGTTTGGACAATCCCCAGAAGGTAAACAGCTTCTTCTCATAAAAGAATCTTCCCATTATAATGAAGGTGTATTTCAAAATCTGGTAGCGACCAGTGTCGACATGCCATCTGGCGATATGCTTGATGTACTAAAAGAGTTCTTGGTAGGCGATGAAAGTCGAGTACCATCTAAGCCATTACCAACAGCTTTTAGTAACAACGCAGGTTTAGCTGACTCGATAACAAAAATCACTTGGTACGGTCACTCCGCTGTTTTATTAGTTATCGATGGTAAGAAAATTCTTTTTGATCCTATGCTGGGAAGTGCCAGTTCTCCAGTTCCCTTTTTGACGAAAAGATTTCCATACGATAGCCCTATTCCTATTGATGATCTTGGATATATTGATTTTGTGATCATCTCACATGATCATTATGATCACTTGGATATGCCAACCATTAAAAAAATCAAAGAGAATGTCGGTCATTTCTATACAGCACTGGGCGTGGAGAGCCATCTCATTTCTTGGGGAATTCCAGAAGATCAAATTACCAGTTTGGATTGGTGGCAAACCTCTGAGCAAATGGGTTTGCTATTTGTATCTACTCCTGCACGACATTTTTCTGGTCGAGGACTTACAGATCGTAACAAAACCCAGTGGGCTTCATGGGTGGTAAAAGGGAAAAAAGAGTCAATATATTTTAGTGGTGATGGAGGCTATTCCGATCACTTCAAAAAGATTGGTAAAGAGTACGGTCCATTTGACCTAGCGATGATAGAATGCGGACAATATGACAAAAGATGGTCGGAGATACACCTGACTCCTGAAGAAACTGCACAAGCTGCCTTGGACTTAAATGCGAAAAAAGCTATGCCTATTCATTGGGGAGCATTTAATCTGTCGTTGCATTCCTGGACAGATCCTATAGAAAGAGTAAAAAAAGCGGCTCAACGACTAGATGTTGATTTAATTCACCCAGTTATAGGTCGTCAATTTCCTATTCATGAAAGTCCGAGATCAGATTGGTGGGCTTTTGAGAAATAAAAGCACAAAAAAACACCTCCCGATGAGGAGGTGTAAATTTATCTTCATTTTTAAACCCGCAGGGTTTATACAAATAGTCACAAGTTTTTTCTGAATAGTAGAAATTAGCTTTTGTGAACATGAACATCCATTTGAGGAAAAGGAATGCTTAGACCTTCTTTAGCAAATCCTTTATACACTTTTTCATTCATATCGAAAAAGACTCCCCAATAATCAGATGCGTTGACCCAAACCCTTACGACGATGTTTACTGAACTATCGCCTAATGCAGATAAAGCTATGAAAGCTGCTGGCTCAGACATAATGCGCGTGTCTTCTTTGATATAGCTCATTAAGACTTCTTTTGCTTTATCGTAGTTATCACCATAGCCGATACCAAAGGTCCAATCTACTCTTCTTGTTTCTTCTGCTGAAATATTGGTCATAGAAGAGTTAGCTAATCCACCATTAGGAATAATGATTCTCTTATTATCTGGGGTAGACAGTATGGTATTGAAAATTTGAATTTCTTTGACTGTACCCATGTAACCCATGGCATCAATAAACTGACCTACTTTAAAAGGCTTGAATAGTAGGATCATCACACCACCAGCAAAATTGGACAAAGTGCCTTGAAGAGCTAAGCCAACGGCCAGACCTGCTGCACCTAATATTGCTACGAAAGAGGTCATTTTAATCCCCACCATCCCAATTACTGAAATGAAAAGCATAGCTTTTAAAACACTTCCAAAAACACTTTTAAGGAAAGGAGATAGAGATGGGTCAATATTTCTATTTACTAAAACCTTACCAACGCCGTTAATAAAGACTTTAATAACCCAAAGACCTATGATCAATGTAAAGATTGCCAAAATTAATTTTGGACTATACTCTACAGCCATTTCGATCAGCTGATTTTTGTATTTCATTATATCAATTTCTTCCATTCTTTAGAATTCTTTCACTATTGATTAATCTTCTGGAAAAGGTATGAATATAAAATTTGTGAATTCTTTATCTACGATAAACAAGCAACAAAATTCGTCAGGATCTTTGTATGCTTCGATAAATTTTTCTTCTTCCGAAATCAAACCTCTCTGAACAAACTCCTCAATAAAAGAGGCATAGTAGTTCCAAACGTTTTCCATTTTCCCAGCTTCATAAAGTATCTGGCCGATGGGAATATCATCTACGGTAACGGGGAAAACGGGATATTTTGAAAACCCTCGTTTTCGAATTTGATAAGATGCTTCTTTCAGACTATCAGAAACCTTCACAAAATCTGAGGAAATTTTCCCTAAATATTTTGGGTCTAATGTAGGATCATTCTGCATATTATTTGGATTTCAATAGAATGACGTTTTCCACATGTTGTGTTTGAGGAAACATATCTACTGGTTGAATTTTAATTACTTCAAAACTTTCTTTTAATAACTCGATATCCCTGGCTTGTGTAGCAGGGTTACAACTAACATATATTAGTTTGTCAGGCTTGATTCTCGCAATACTCTCGACAACTTGCTGATGCATTCCCGCGCGAGGCGGGTCTACAATAATAACGTCTGGATGTCCATTGACATTTACAAAGTCATCATTCAAAACATCTTTCATATCCCCAGCGTAAAAAGTGCAATTTTGAATATTATTTAACGTCGAATTCATTTTTGCATCTTCTATGGCTTCAGGAACTGATTCTACACCGACAACTTTCTTAGCATCTTTGGCAATAAAATTGGCAATTGTTCCTGTTCCAGTATAGAGATCGTAAACTATTTCATCTCCTGTTAATGATGCAAAGTCACGTGCTACTTTATATAGTTCATAGGCTTGGTTGCTATTGGTCTGGTAAAAGGATTTGGGACCGACTTTAAACTTCAAGCCTTCCATTTCTTCAGTCATATAGTCTTCGCCTGCATAAGTGATGACCTCTTGGTCATAAATTGATTCATTACCTTTCTGATTGATGACATAATGAAGCGCAGTGATTTTCGGGAAATTGTCTGATAGATAGGCCATCACTAAATCAATAGCCTTCTGATCACGATCAAAAAACTGAACTAAAACCATTACATCATCGAGAATACTATTTCTGATAATTAGGTTTCTTAAAAGACCGTGTTGCTTTCTAATGTCAAAAAACGACATTTCATTAGCTCTGGCAAAATCCTTTAAGCCATTACGGATGTCATTAGATATGTCCGACTGTAACCAACACTTGTCAATGTCTAAGATTTTATCAAAACGCTTTGGGATATGAAAGCCAAGCGCATTCCGCTC
This sequence comes from Cyclobacteriaceae bacterium, assembly GCA_047635055.1. Lineage (GTDB taxonomy): Bacteria > Bacteroidota > Bacteroidia > Cytophagales > Cyclobacteriaceae > JAVJRN01. The sequence continues at coordinate 13,808 of JBLIIJ010000056.1, forward strand.
AAATTCCTTTCCGCTATCAATTTCTTCTTTCGTCAACCATCGGTTATTGGAAAATGTGAATTCAAGCTTATTTCTATAGAATGTTTGTTTTTCGGAACCTAATATTTTGGAAACCAGAGGCATTTCTATTGTCGTGAGCTTCGTTAAGTTGTCTGTTACCTGTTGCTGTTTGTGTCTGAGTTGCGCTTCATAGGCCATATGTTGCCATTTGCAACCACCGCAAATTCCAAAATGACTACAAAAAGGTTCAGTTCTATCCACAGAGGCTCGATGTACTTTAACAGTGCGCCCTTCTAAAAACTTTTTTTTCTTGCCGGTAATTTGAACGTCTACTAAATCTCCAGGAGTTGCCCCAGAAATGAAAATAACCAAATTGTCCGCACGCCCTACACTTTTTCCATCGGCAGAAATGCCTGTGATTTCAACGTTTTCAATAACTTTACTTGATCTCATAAGTTGCAAAACTACACACCTTACATGTAGATTAGTAAGGTTAATGGACTTGAAAACAGTTATAATCGTTTAGATTTTCAATATGAAAAAATACTCACTTCTTTTTTTGCTATTGATTACATCCATGATTTGGGTTAAATCTTTTCATATTGTAGGCGGAGAAATTGAGTTTATCACTATTCAGCCTGGCTTATATCAAATCAATCTACTTCAATATAAGGACGAATTCCAACAGCAGAACACGAGCTATGACCCATCGTTATTTGTGGCTTTTTATAGTAATAAGGACAGTAGTCTGGTTCATTCCGACACATTATTGTTGCAAACGATCACGGATGTAGAGTACACAAATTTTGAATGTGCCATTCAAGAATTGCAAACATCTAGAGTACTGTACTCCAAGATTGTGTCTTTGGACCCTGAAAAATTTGCGCATGAAGAAGGTTACTACATCGTCTGGGAGCGATGTTGTAGAAATAATGGTGTGGTGAACATCATCAACCCATCGGGTACGGGCATGAAATACGTGCTTGAAATTCCTCCGTTATGGAAAAATGACCGTCCTTTTATAAACTCTACTCCAGTATTAAACAAGCCCTTAAGTGATTATGCATGTATTAATCAGCTGTATTACGTAGATTTTATTGGACAGGACTTAGATGGTGATTCACTTTCTTACCGGTTGGCAACTCCTTTAAATAGTTCATCACAAGTTGCCTTACCCTCCCCAAAACCAAAACCACATCTAGAAGTTAATTGGCGGCCTGGATACAGTTTAACCAACATGATTCCCGGAACCAGGCCTCTGCAAATTGATAATAAAGGTTTTTTGACTGTAAATCCAATAAATACTGGGTTGTATGTTTTCAGTGTAATTATAGAAGAGTGGAGAGATAAAAAGAAAATCGGTGAAATGCAGCGTGATTTCCAGATGTTAGTCGTCGATGGTTGCGATCCTCCAGACCCACCACAGGTATCAATTAAAATACCAGGAAATGATGACTTCAATGTGTTAATTGATACACTAAATTATTCTGTGGAAGATGATAAGTGCTTCGAGTTTGTAGTGGCCAATATTCAACCTGGCGAGAACATTAGTTTCATCGCTAAGCCAGTCAATTTTGAAGATATAAATGGTGTCGTTGAAGAAGTTTTTTCTATAGAAAAAAGACTCGTCGGTGCAAATCAAGACACACTAATTTTAACCGTGTGCGCGCCGGGTTGCCCTCCAATAATTGGGCGTCCATTTATCATTGATTTGATAGCTGCGGATGATGCTTGTCCATTGCCGCAACTCGATACAGTAAGGCTTATAATGAACGTGGAGCCGCCACCAAACAATGATCCCCTCTTAGATCCTATACAGGATGCCTATATCATTGATGAAAATGATATTCTTATAATACCTTTTACTGCGACAGATGAAGATCCGGATCAATTGGTGTCAAAACTAAGTAGGCTAGGTGTGACGGAAGAGGAAGATTTGATGCAGTGGGGTTTTAGTTTAGATGTTACACGAGATGAGTTAGGGCTCATACAAGGAAATTTGATTTGGGACTCCAGCTGCGGTACCGCAGATTTTAGCGAGCAACAAACCTTTGTGATGTCCTTAGCAGTCGATGATTTGGATGTGTGCAATAATGTGAATGAGAGTGTTGAAACCATCACATTTTCTGTTGTTCTCCCTCCCAATACGACACCTTTATTGACGACTACAGCCTCGGGTGATCTTATTGAATTGGTATTAGGTGATGGTTTGGGTTTTGATGTTTTTGTAAACGATGGTGATATGGATCTTGTAAGCCTAGAAATGGTTGGCGTTGGATTTGATCCAGAGACATTGGGTATAGATTTTGATACCGAAAACGGCTTGCCAAGCGGAAGCGCAAAGGGCTTGTTTAATTGGGATACTAATTGTGAATTGTTGAATGTATTAGACAAAGATTTTTACACTTTTCTCTTTGTGGCAGAAGATTCTGATAAATGCCAAGAGTTGAATAGAGATACTCTTGAAATATCCATTCAAATAGTTGTTCCTGAAAATAATCCTCCACGATTTGAAAGTTATGGTTCCTATGAGATTGAGGTTAATACGACTTTTGAATTGGCCATTAATGCCGTCGATCCGGATGGTGTGGATTCTGTTACAGTAAGGTTTTTTGATGGTTTTAGGAGGCCAAGAACTAATACGCTTAGCTTTTCCAGTCAAACTGGCTTTAGCGAAGCTTCGTCAATATTAAGGTGGACACCAGAATGTGATTTGTTGGATCTAGGCGAGACATCAAGATCATTTGAAATGGTTTTTCAAACATTTGACGATAGATGTCCGATTCAAGGATCTGAAACCATGAGTATTGTTTTTGAAGTGAAGGAAACTCGAGACTTTTATGATCGATTTGATCCAGCCAATGCTTTCTCACCCAATGGAGATGGGATTAATGATTTTTATAGCATGTCGGATTTACCAAACCCCAATCAAAACTTACCACCTAATAATTGTGATGACGAGTTTCAGTATATCATTATACTCGATAGAAGCGGTACAAAAATTTTCAAATCTGAGGAAAGAGAGTTTGTGTGGCACGGCAGTAACGCACAGGCGGGCGTATATTATTACTTTGTGAAATACGCTAAAACAGAATATAAAGGGTTTGTGCAACTCCTAAAATAAGCTCAAAACCCTAGTCCAAATGTGATTCCTTGATTTAAAAACGTGCCCTCGTTGAAAGAATAGTAATAATCTATTCTTAAGAACTTGAAAATGTGTTCGATTCCGAAACCAACTTCTGTATACGATTTTAGGTGTTGGGTACTCAGAAAATTGACAGAGAGCACACCCTGAAGGTTTAACCTTTTTACCAAGGGTATTTTGTTAAAGATGAATTCATTAAAATGATGTTCATAATTCGCTTGGACGTATGCTGAACTGGTGCTGAACTGGTAGTAGGGTAGAAGCTGAAAAGACGATGGAATAGTTCCGTTTCTAGCGTAGGTCTGGTTGCCATTAAAATGTTTGTATTCGATGAACGTAAGACGCTTCTGATTTAAAAAGCGACCACTTTCAATAATTATACTACTCTCACCAATGAGTCCAATTCTGAGGGTGTAGTTGGCTGATACAGCTACTTGATCGAAATTATTCTGGCCGAATATCGGAAGTCCTTTTTTATAGTTGATTTTAAATTCGGGATATTTAGAACCTAAATAGAATTTAGTTTTAGGACGATCTATATATTTCTGTCCGGGCCTGAAGGTCATTTGAATGTTCAATGTGGATATCCTGTTGTTTGAGCCGAAATCATATTCGTCAAGATTGTCTGAAAAGGATGGATTTCGGTTGAAACTGTATGTTGTCACGTTTTGAATACTATTCCTAGAGGATAATTCTACCTTGGCGTTTAGTCTTATGTTTTCAAAAATCTCTTTTTGGTAACCAAAAAATGCGTAGTTGTTCTGATAAAGTTTAAGATAGTTTTCACCTTGAAATAATGTGGTGAAAGAGTTTATTATCGGAGATATAGGTTCTCTACCATCAAACTGCATAGTATACCTTCCAAAGCCGCCATATAAAAATTCCCAACTCTTATAATCGAGTGTTTTGAAACCGGAGATTTTTGCTTGCAGTTGCTCATTCCCGAACCCGTATTTTATCGATGGTTTTAGCTCCCATAATGGTACTCGATCTTCGCTCTTTCGTATGTTAAAATTAAGCTCTGGTGCGAACCCTTCTACTGTGTTGTATTGTAACAAATCAAGCGCAGTAGGGAAGTTGATCCGTAAATTGTCAAAAGTATTGTAGTAGTTGTAGCCACCGACAAGTAAGTTGGTCAACCGGAATTTATTTCTAATCTCGTCAATGGAGTCTTTAAAGGGTTTAGATTCAGCTATTACTTGAATGCTATCTTTAATTCTGTAGTCTTTAATTTCGATAGCGCTCAAAGGAACGGGCCTGACTTGCTTCCAGAAGATATCCTCTTTTTTATTCGAGCTTTCTTCCACTTTCATTACAGCATTGCCAAAATCTTGCTTGGTAAATAAATCAACTTTGGGTAGTGGGGTTTCTGTCTCTTTTTCTTTTTCAGAAAGTTTTTCTCTCAGCTTATAGTTAGGCTCTATTACATAGTTGCTGTAATTCCCGATAAACTGACCACTACCCTTAAAGCCAAACGCTTGGAAAGTGTAGGAAACATTTTGAGTGATGGGCATCCATATGCCGAATTGTGCGGGTGAAAAAATTTGATTAATTCTCAATGAATCAACAAAGTCAATACCATTGGCCTTAAAAAGTTTGACCTCAACACTATGCAGTCGCCAACTATCTTCAATGATGTACATATAACCCGAGAAAGTTGGGTCAGTCTTACGCCTTGGTAGGATCTTAATTTTATTAATACGGACACTATCTTCAAAGAATATTCCATCGAGCTCATAATCATAAGCAAGGAAAGCATTATTTGCAATAGGGGAGATGAATGATCGCTCACTTAAGCCGTCGATAAAAAAGCTATTTTGATAAAGGTTGATCATCATTTCTGAAGCCCTGTTATAACTAAAGCCGTTAGATTTACCGCTTGTTTTCGAGGCTATTAGCTCTTCATAAAACTTATCGGGTTGTTCAAATTTGACTTGAGAAATAGACTCTGATAAATATATAATACCTGTATCTACAGGTACGGTTATTCCTAGAAAACTGGAAGGCTTTTTGTCAAGTCTTTGGAGTCCTTTGATGTAAACTTCACATGAATAGGCATTAAACTCTTTTTCATAATACTTTTTCTTTTTAATGGCTTCTCTAACAATTCTGTAAGCAGGGTTTTTAGAATTAGATGAGACAATGACTTCCTGAAGAAGCAAGGTTTGTGATGATAACCTAAAATCTAAACCTTGGTTTGCGACAATATTGATGGAGCGCGTTTGTTTTGTATAACCTACATACTGGACGGAAATATCGTGCGCCCCAGAAGATAATCTGAGTTGATAGTTACCTTCAGCATTGCTTGTAGTGCCATTTGTAGTGCTTTCTTCATATACTGTTGCGAAAGGAAGTTTGTTTCCCTGATCATCATATATACTCCCTAAAACGGTATAGTTTTCCTGACCAAATAGATTTATCGATAGAGAGAATACGAATAGAAAATAATTAAATTTTAGCAAGTGAATTGTTTAAGTCTTCCATCAGCGTTTCAGGATCGTCCAGGCCTATATAAAGGCGTATTCTATTGATTATTGTTTCATCAGTCTGATAATTCATGGAATCCATGGTCGTAAATGCAGGAAATGCCAATGACTCATAGCTACCCCAAGAACAGCCCAGTTTGAACCTTTCTAGTGTGTCACAGAATGATTTTATTTTATTTAAGTCGTTCGTCTTTAAGTCAATAGTGACTAATCCACCGATTTGCTTCAAGTATTTTTTTGCCAATTCTGGTTGAGGAAACGATTGTGCTAAAGGGGAGAAAACAGCACTTATTTTCTCATGACTTTCCAAAAAAGGCATAATAATTTTGGTGTTGTTCACTACTTTTTCGAGCCTCAATGGCAAGGTTCGAAGTGACCGGAGCATTAACCAAGCATCAAATGGGGAAATGATTCCACCAAGGGTCATATATTCACCCTTAAAGATTTCTTCTATTATTTCTAATGAAGCACATAATGCGCCAGCAACGACATCAGAATGACCGCCTAGATACTTAGTAGCAGAATGAACCACTATATCAATACCGTAATCTAGCGGCCTTTGAAAAAGCGGTGAGGCAAAGCTATTGTCTACAATCGTTCTTATGCCACTCTTTTTAGCAAGAAGACTAACCTCTTCCAAATCCTGCATTTCATAAGTCCAGCTATTCGGAGATTCTAAATAAATAAGTTTTGTATTATCTCTTATTGCACTGGCAATACTCTGAGAATCACTTTTAACAAATGAATGAGTAACGTTAAACCGGCTCAATATATTTACTAAAAGCTTTTTAGTCCAGCTGTAAGGCCCCTGTACGCATACAATATGATCTCCGGCTTTGACTTGTGATAAAATAGCCGCGCTTATTGCTGCAGAACCACTCGCAAACATGAGACACTTTTCCGCATTTTCCAATGCTGCCATTTTCATTTGCAATAGGTCGACCGTTGGATTCGCGCCTCGGGTATAAAAGGGTATTTCGTTTTCTGCAGCCAAAGCAGCTTTCATTTCTTCGGATGTGTTGAAAATGAAATTGCTAGTTTGATAGATGGGAGGACTGGCTGGTATAGCTTCTGTTTTTTTGCCCTCTCCAAGGTGGTTAATGATGTAGTCTAATTGCATTATTGGGTTATTTAGTTGCAATTTATCGTAAATATGAATTTGAAACGAATTGTAAGGAAATAGTATAATATTTTGTTGAAAATATGTTTCATTGAAAATATTCCAATAAAACGCCTAAAAATTAGATCTAAAAGTGGTTCACCTCATTTTTACCATATGGTCAGTTTGTCAACCTTCACCGATCTTGATATTTTAATATTTTCATAATTATGGTTGTAAAGTTATGAAAATATTAAAAAAATGACCGTTGTTTTAAATTTTCTAATAAAATCTCAGCGAAAATACTGCTCTGATAATTTTGAGCTGTCCTCATTCTATGTATTTATTTGGGCTTGGAAAAAAGAGACCATAGATAATTTGGTCTTTATTTGGTTAACAAAATTAAATAATGCAAACATGAACATGATCACCAACCTTTTGATGATTTTCCCTCAGGACACGCTGGCTGTAGTCGCAGATTCTGTATCAGCAGTAGCTGAAAGTCCAGTTGTTATGGAAACCGTAGCTGCTGCTGTAGATTACAGTGCTGACATAACTGCCAATTTACTTACCGTCAATAACGTCTGGATGATGTTAGCCACGGCGCTGGTATTCATTATGCACTTAGGCTTTGCTGGAGTTGAAGCTGGATTTGGACAATCCAAAAACACAGTCAACATCTTATTTAAGAATACCTTAACGCCAATAATAGGAATTCTCACTTACGCTGCTTTTGGGTTTAATTTAATGTACCCTGGATTTGAAGTACCAGGATGGTTTGGTTTTGCTGGTTTCGGACTAGAGACATCAGCGACCGCCGATAACACAGCAGCATATGCTTCTGCAGGTTATACTTATTGGACGGACTTTTTGTTTCAGGCAATGTTTGCTGCTACAGCAGCTACCATTGTTTCAGGAGCCATAGCTGAAAGAGTTAAACTTGGAGCATACTTGATATTCACACTTCTTTTTGTTGGTATTGTATATCCAATTATTGGAAGTTGGAAATGGGGCGGTGGAGCGCTTGATGCCATGGGATTCTATGATTTTGCAGGTTCGACTTTGGTCCACTCTGTTGGTGGATGGGCAGCATTAGCGGGTATCATGATCTTGGGTCCAAGACTTGGTAAATATGTAGATGGTAAAGTAATCGATAAGCCGGGCTCTAGTGTGCCATTAGCCGTGATTGGCGTGTTTTTACTATGGTTAGGATGGTTTGGATTTAATGGTGGTTCTGTACTCTCAGCTGATCCAGGTTTAGTTTCATTCGTTTTAGTTACTACCTCTTTAGCTGCATGTGGTGGTGGATTAGCAGGTTTTGTTACTGGATACTTTGTTTTCAAGAGATTAGATCTAGGCATGGTACTGAATGGTATTTTGGCTGGGCTTGTTGGTATCACGGCTGGTGCAGATGTTATTGAGCCAGGTAATGCGATTCTAGTAGGTGTGATAGCGGGAATTTTAGTCGTTCTTTCTGCAGTAACGCTCGACAAATTGAAATTAGATGATGTTGTTGGAGCTGTTTCTGTACACCTGACATGTGGTATATGGGGTACGCTTGCAGTGGGTATCTTCTCTACGAACGCAGAACATTCTTTCATGACGCAGCTTTTAGGAGTAGGTATTTGTGGAGCGACGGCATTCATCTGCGCATTCATCATATTCTACGTGCTCAAAGTAACCATGGGAATAAGAGTATCTGAAGAGCATGAAAAAGAAGGTCTTGATAGCCATGAGCATGGTATCAGAGGTTATACAATCATATCAGAATAATATTTAATAAAACTTAAAATAAGACTGCTTCCGTGTCAACTAACATCAGTTGACCGGAGGCTAACTTGAAAAACAACTATTAAAATAAGACTATGAAAAAAATTTTTACAAAAACATCGAAAAGCCTTTTACTAACTTTGATGCTAACTTTTGGTGCATTTTTAGTGCAAGCGCAAGAGGAGGAAGAATCAGCTCCTGCATTGTCAATTTCAGGATCAATTGATACTTATTACAGAGCCAATCTTAACGCTACAAATGACGGAGATAATGGTGGAACTTTAGCACCAGGAACTTCTTTTGCAAACCTTCCTGGGTTTTCATTAGGTATGGCTAATATTGTTTTGGGAATGGAAGGCGAGAAGTCTGGTTTTGTTGCTGACTTAGTATTCGGTCCAAGAGGTGCTGAAGCTGTTTTCGGTTCAAAAGCTTCTCTTAATATCGTGAATCAACTTTACGCATACTGGAATGTAAGTGATAATTTCACATTGACGGTAGGTAATTTCAATACGTTCTTAGGATACGAAGTGATTTCTCCTACGGCTAACTTTAACTACTCTACATCTTACATGTTTTCTTATGGTCCTTTCTCTCATACAGGATTGAAAGCAGATATCACGGCAGGTGATGTTTCCATGATGTTTGGTGTGTTTAATCCTACTGATATGACTGATTTTAACGAGACTGGAATGTATTTAGGAGGTGCCCAGTTTGGCTATGCTGGCCAGTACTTAAACTTCTTGTTTGGTGACGGTTATTTCCAAGTTGACTATACAGGTGGTTTTGACCTTTCTGATGCAACTTATTTAGGTATTAATGCAACATTTAACAAAGACTTGTTTTCTGGTGCAGCACTATACTTACAGCAATCGTTTACTGATAATTTTTCTCTTGGTTTAAGAGGTGAGTACTTCAGTGATGTTGATGATGTTGTTTTAGGTTTTGATCCTAATGCTGACGAGAGTGTTATCGATATTACTTTATCTGCTAATTACACAGTAGGCAAGCTTACTTTCATTCCTGAGTTTAGAATTGATACTTTCTCTGAGGATAGTGTAGTTCCAGATTTTAACGAAACGGACACTCAAGGCGCATTGGCTTCATTCTTAGTTGCTGCTGTTTACGCTTTCTAAGGAATAGAATACAATTGATGCTAATGCCAATGAAATCGAAATTTTATTGGGAATTACATAAAATAAATTGCAAAAATCATTAAATATTTTAATGATTTTTGCTTTATTTTGAAAGGTCGGTAAAACGTCACAAAATAATTAATTCAAAATAAATCAAATCGAAAAATGTCAAAGTCAAAGTTGGAGTATATATGGCTTGATGGTTACAAGCCAACACAGTCTCTAAGAAGTAAAACTAAAGTCGTAGATAATTTCAGTGGAAAATTGGAAGACTGTCCGGAATGGTCTTTCGACGGTAGCTCTACCGAGCAAGCTGTAGGTGGTTCTTCTGATTGTATATTGAAGCCAGTTTTTATCTGCCCAGATCCGGTACACGAAAATGGCTATATAGTTATGACGGAAGTCCTCAATGCGGACAATACTGCGCATGTATCAAATGGTAGAGCAACTATTGATGATGCTGATGATGATTTCTGGTTTGGCTTTGAGCAAGAGTATTTCATTTGGGATCCTGCGACAGATAAGCCACTAGGCTTTCCAGTCAATGGATATCCTGCACCTCAGGGACCATATTATTGTGGTGTTGGTGGCCTGAATGTATTCGGTAGAGAAATCAAAGACGAACATTTGGATATTTGTATTGCTGCAGGTTTGAATATTGAAGGTACCAATGGTGAGGTAGCCGCTGGTCAGTGGGAATTTCAAATTTTCGCAAAAGGTGCTGCACAAGCAGGTGATGAAATATGGGTTGGAAGATTCTTATTAGAAAGACTTGTTGAAAAATATGGTTTGTGGATTGAGTATCATCCGAAACCACTTGGTCAGACGGACTGGAATGGTTCTGGAATGCACGCTAACTTCTCTAATACATATTTAAGAACAGCTGCGTCTCAAGAAAAAGTAGAAAAAGTTTGTGAAGCGTTTAGACCATTTGTTAAAGAACACATCGAAGTGTATGGTGCATACAACGATCAAAGGTTGACTGGTTTGCATGAAACAGCTTCTATCCATGATTTTACTTATGGAGTATCGGATAGAGGAGCTTCTATAAGAATTCCTCTTTACACGAAAGCCCATGGTTGGAGTGGTTATTTAGAAGATAGAAGACCTTCTTCTAATGCTGATCCTTATAAGGTTGCTGCTAGAATAATCAAAACAGTGAAACCTGTCAGTTAATTGACAATATTGAGTTTAGATAAAAAGGAGCCGGTTTACCGGCTTTTTTTTTACACTTTACCTTTCTTGGTCGCTTGATTAATCGGTAAATGTTAAATAGGAATTCCGTCAATCACTTATATGCTACAGGCGATAGTTGATGCGCAAGAATCATATTAACCCCATAGATATAATCTAATTTAATGATTCACTTTGGATATCGAACCCTAAAGAACAGCCTTAGGTGGTATGTTTTTTAATTATAACGATCCCGTTAAAACAAGCCAACGGTACGGGCGACAGTTCGATTTGAAGACCAATGGTTTTGGTATTTTGTTTTAGATACGAGATGCTAAAGAACATAATGAAAAGCAATACTTACAATGGAGTACTTTTTCTAAAGAGTCAAAGTACATGGAAGGTGAGTATATGGTCAACTATAAGGCGCAGAACATAGAAAGCCTTGTAGAAAAGTTAAAAGCCTCATTAATCATCATTGTTGCCGAAATAGAAACGAATGACCGTAGGAAGGTTGTACATGTACTAAATCCTGAGGGTAATAAACTTGAGCTGTGGGAGCTCATTGACAGTGTTTTTAACAAAGAATACGAAAGATATGCTATTGGCTAACCTTTAGCACTCCACCATAAGTTTAGTCATCAATATTTTTTCTGATTTTCTTTAAAAAATGAACCTCATTTAAATATTGAAATCGCAACCAAAGTTCTAATTTTTGCGCGAGCAAGATAATAAGCACCGCAAAGGCAAAAAGTCGGAATTCAGTACTAATCAACTGATTAAAGAGTAAATATATATTGAGAAGTGCAATCATGATAATACTGGTGTAGCATGACTGATTATACCATTTTAGTTCCGATTTTCTTGTCTTCTCGCGATACTTTAACTCTTTGATTTTGTCTTTATTGATTAGTAGTCTTTCTACCAGTGGCAAAGCTCTCCATTTAAGGTCTATAATTCTTGCATCAATTTTTTCCAACTTCTCCATATTCCCAATGTTAATTTAATGTTAACTCAAAGTTAATTAAATAATTTAACAATCTGAAACAGATAGATGGATCAGCTATTTTTTTCTTAAAAGACCAGCCTAAAAACAGAAAAG
>JBLIIJ010000057.1:0-25541 GCA_047635055.1 Cyclobacteriaceae bacterium
ACCTCAACATGATAAGCCAAACCCGGCTGGCCTATTATCTCTTCGCTATCATTGATATAAACACCAGGGTCTGTTTCTCTAAAAAGACTACTATTGTTTTCTTGATCTTTTAACGCTATTGATGCACCAACAATTGGTCGCGGTGCTCCCGAACTCTGTGTTTGGGAGATATAAACATAGTAGGGTCCGGCAGATTGATTAATAAAACCACTTATCACTATATTTCTTTGACTTTCTTTATCAGTCTCGAACTCAAATCGACTTTCACATCCAATAACTAATAGCAGTATGACCAATTTCAGTGCTCTCATAATTCGTTCCAAAATTTTGGTCGAAGTTTGGTGCTTCGAGGAATAACTTCACAATTTCTGCATTGTGCATCATACTCACTCGGCGCTTTTGCATCAATAAATGCACACTTATTGGGAATAGTAAAACTCAGCTGCGAAGGGTACACTGCTATTCTTGAAGTGTCTGTTAATACAGCGGAGAAATAACCGAGTGGAACTAAATCGGTTCCTTCCACCGGTAAAAAATTACCAACAGCTCTACCTGGTGGTGTATCAAACAAACTCCCTGAGTTTTCTACCAGTGACGCTAAGTCTTTGAGGTATTTGTAGTATTCATCAGACACTGAATGCTGGAATGTAGTAAATATATGTTTAGCCAAAAATGACTCGTCGATATCTCTAATAAACAACTCTGTCTGATCAAATTGCTCTCCACTATAACCGGTTTTTGTAAACAAATCTATGGCCCCCGGACCATAGATTTGTGTGATGTAGCATGGAGGCGGAATGCTCCCAAATGGATCGGGAAAATCTACTTCATTGAACTGAAATGTTTCCTCCAAAACCCACCAAATATTGTATGAAGAACTACTCGATGGAGTCATCGCTTGTAGATCCACGACTACATAAGGAAGGCCTACATCAGTTCCTGAAGTTGAAGTTGAGACAAAAATCTCCTCGCGCCAAGTCATCGTATCTTCAATTATTATATTGGGCATTAGATCTGGAATTGACCTGAAAAACTGACCATTCGTAATTTTCACTTCTAGGTAGTAGGCAGTGCCAGGCTTACCTTGAACTATTTCTCCTTTACTTTCATAGGTTCCTATTTCACCTTCTATAAACCTCTCTCTCAGTCCATGCTCATCAATGACTTCTACTTGTGCATTGAATACTGGTGTTGGTGGGCCTGAGGTATTGGTTTGCTGCACCGTAACAACATAACTATCCGTCACAGATTGATTAATGTATCCATTAATAATGTAATTTTCGCTATCTAATCTTTCCAGAATTGGATCAAACCTTTCTTCGCAAGAAAAGAGCGTAGTTACAACGAATAATATGATTAGTCTACAAGTCATTAGTTAATGCTATGATAATATTTAGGACGGTCAAAGCCACTATACTTTCCCGTTTTGGGACAGCCAAAACATTTTTCTACTGTAAAGTATAATGTGCAGTCATCCCGAATAAGAACTCCGTTAAGTTGGCTTGGGTAAATAGCCACTGTTGTTGTATCTACAAGCACAGAACGAAAGAACCCATTAACAGCATTGGCTGAAGAAGACACTAAGTTACCAGTCGCGATACCAGCTGGTGAATCGAAAAGCGAACCAATATTTTCTACCAATATTTTAATCTGTTCCAAATACTGATAATACTCATGAGATATTGAATGCTGAAATATTGAAATCAGATGCTTCCGTAAGAACGAATCGTCAATCTCTCTAAACAAAGCATTATTAATAACGTATTTACCTTTAAAATTTTTATTTGAAAAAATACGCACTTGATCTCCGCCATAATTACTGATAATATAACATGGTGGCGTTCCGCTTCCGAAATTTTGTTTTTGCAAAAATTGATAGATTTCCTCTCCCAACCAATGCAGATAAATATGCTTTTCACTTTCGGGTAACTCTGCTTTTATAGTTACAAAAACAACCTCAGTTTGGACATCTATTCCTAGCTCACTTGTTTCCGTTAACTTTCCTTGCTTCCAGGATATTTCATGCTTTGGCATATTCAATAAGGGCATGGTATCCATTGAGGAAACTATATGAGTATCCCCGACTTGTACAATTACACCGTAAGCTCTACCCGAGGTTCCTCTTACAAGCTGACCGTGACATGAGTAGATCCCGTCTTGTTGATAGGCACACATTTCTCTGTTACCAACATCATCTACTATTTCAACACTAGCAGTAGTTATGTCATTTGGAAATGGGTTCACTCCGCTCATCGTTCGTTGAACGGAAACATAATAAGGTCCATCAGAATTATCGATTACTCCATTTACAATGAATTGATTAACACCTTGACCATCTTGTTCAAAATCAAATTGAGTTTCACAACTCATTAAAGCTATATAGGTCAGTATAATCACGGTATATCGTCGCAAAATGCCCAAAAGGACTTAGAAATTAATGGTATAGGTCATTGAAGGAAACGCTCTACCCAAAACACTCAGTTGATAACTGAAAGGTATAATGGCTACATTTGAAGGCTTTCGATAGTAAACAGAATATGCATTTGCCCGATTAAATAAATTATAAACTGAAAAGTTCAGTTTGTCATCAACCGTTTTAACAACCGACTTAAATCCTAGGCTAACATCAAACCTGATATAATTAGGAATACGATATTTGTTTCTATCAGAAAACAAAGGAACTACTGCACCATTCACATTATAACTTGATTCGACTCCTGTAAATGGTCTACCCGTATTGAATACTGAGTTAAAGGCGAAGAATGCTTTTTTTCCAAGATCTCGACTCAGAGAGATAGTAAGATTATGTCGTTGATCGTAGTTCGCAGGATACCAGCGACCTTCGTTGATGGTTTCCTCCGGAAATTCACCTTCTATCAGATATTCGGTTTTCGACAATGTATAAGCAAACCATCCTGTCCAAGCTCCCTTTTGCTTTTCCAATAAAACTTCAAACCCATAAGAACGTCCTTTCCCATTGATCAGCTCAGTTTCTAGGTGATTGTTCAGCAGTAGACTTGCAAAATCTTTGTAATCATAAATATTATCAATATCCCGATAGAACACATCAAAACTATTTTGCCATTTCCTTTTATTACCCGTGAAGCTGACCCCAAAAGAATAGTTCGAGGCGATCTGTGGCTCAATATGGAAAGTACTTACTTGCCATAGATCTATCGGTGTTGCTGATGTTGTGTTTGATATTAAGTGTATGTATTGGTAAGCCTGGTTATAACTTGCTTTGATTGATATATTTTTGGTAATCAAATAATTCAAACCAATTCGAGGTTCTAGGTTACTGTATTCTGAGACATTGCCTGATGCAACATTAATCGTATCTACAATATTCGTAATCCTTTTGGGTGCTTCATTTTCATATACATACACTTGATCTCGACCCGTTTGAGCATAAAAATTATATCGCAAACCTGCAGATAATGTTAATTTCCCAAGCTTGATATCGTCATTTATATATCCACTTAGGACATACGCCTCGTCTTTATCCACATTCAGTGATTCAAAACCAGACTGTGGACCTGAGACAAGTTTTTCAGGCTTTTGAGTATAGTTTTTGAATTCTATCCCTGCATTCACTGCGTGTTTTTCTCCTTCATAATACCAATTATCTTTAATTGACAGAAAATTCATCCCATTCTGAACAGCAAAGTCCCCAGGAACGTCATATTGCTCGTTTTCATAATCGACCAAGTTTGCCTCGAACTCATGGAACAAATTTTCTTTCAATGCATTCTGCACAGATAAACTCGCATTTTTGTGTCCCCATTCGAATTGAAAATCGTCACTAAACCTGAATCTATCATAGCTTCGATACAAGGAAAGGTTTACTCTGTTCCGATCGTTCATCCTGTATCCAATAATAACATTCTGATCATTAAAGCCTGCCTCACTATTTTTAACATCAAAATCGCGCACCCTTTTGATTAACCAATTAGGATATGCGAATCGACCCGCTGTTAAGATTGATAATTTGTCTTTAATGATTGGCGCTTCGAAGGTAAACTTGCTAGTCACTGTACCGACGGTCAATGAACTCTTTACATCCTCATAACTACCTTCTCTCGTTCTTATATCCAATGCCGAAGATAACCGTCCGCCTAAATTGGCAGGGATATGCCCTTTATATAGTGTGAACTCTTTGACTACATCAGAATTAAATATGGAGAAAAAACCTAATAAGTGTGAAGAATTGAAAATTTCCCCTCCGTTCAATGTGATCAGGTTTTGATCTACTTTCCCGCCACGCACATTGAAACCACTACTACCCTCACCCGTACTTGATACACCTGGTAATAATAGAATGGAATTAATTACATCCATTTCCCCCATAAGTTGAGGTACATTTTCTAGATCTTTAAATGTGAGTCGCTCCACACCAGGAATAGCCGTAATCCTATAGTCCTCCGCTCGTGCTGTTTTCACTACTGCGTCTAATTGCTGAGAGGTACTGATCATTTCAATATTGAAATTTTGATCTCTATTCAGATAAATGGTGTTGCGATACTCCTTCATACCCAAATACTGAATAATCATGGTATAATTCCGTTTTGGAGCCGAAAGAATAAACTTCCCATTCAAGTCGGTGGTAGTACCAATTCCAATTTCCTCTAACAGCACACCTGCACCAATAATTGCTTCGCCTTGCTCATCTGTGACCGTACCGAGCACTTGATATTTGGTCTGTGCAACCACACAAAACCCCGCGACTATAAGAATCGCTGCAATAAAATTTCTCATACTTCTTCCTTAATACTATTGTTAATCTACCAGCTTGAGCATTAAGAAAAGCCGTTTAATCATTAAAAATCCATTTTTTTATATCGTTGGTTAAGAAAAATGAATATCAATCGTTTGCATAAATAATATGCTTTTTATTAACTCCTAGCCAACTTCTAATTCAAATCGCCTCCTCCAGAAATAATGACTTATGCAAGTCAATCACGCTGCTACTATTTATCAAAAAAACAGTCAACAATAATTCATTGTCGACTGTTTTTTGACTACTCGAATAAAGAAAAATCGACTATTGTTTGATAACTAGCTTCTGATTGAATACTTGCCCATCTATAGCTAATTTCAATATGTATAGACCGTTTGATGGAGGTAATTGATCTCTAAAGATTTTTAATGATTGATCGCCCTGGGTCATTGAGCTTTTATAAAGGCTTATCGATTGACCCGCAGTATTGAAAACCTCTATAGAGACTTTAGCTTCGTTCATTAACTTGAAATTAATAGTAAAATCAGAAACAAAAGGATTTGGGGACGTTGTTATATTCAAATCCTCTGCAGTCAATCTACTTCCGCTATTTGAATGCCACGAGTTATTATACCAGAACCCATCAGGAGCACAAGTGTACAAATCTGGCGTTTGACCTGAGCCATTATTACTAAAAATCACATTGGCACAATTAGCAAGTAGATCTCCTCTCATCCAGCCATTTCCATCATTCTGCAATGGTGAGCCCGGCCATCCTCCGGCTAGTGGGTTTAAATTATTGTCCCAAGCATAGTAGTGAGTATAACCCTGAGCATAAACTGTCAAATCATTGTTTTGCGGCGCTGAAGCGTACCAAATTCCATTAGAATAATAGGGATCGGTATTACATGTGTATAAATCTGCCGTTTGACCTGAGCCATTATTACTGAAAATCAAGTTACTACAGTCTGAAGGAATGGTTATTTCTTGCCATCCATTAGCATTGGAAGTCAATGTACTACCAGGCCAAGTACCGAGTAGCGCGGTTTGATTTCCATCCCAAGCGTATGCATGTGTGTATCCTTGAGCATACACCATCATATTTCCAGAAGTTGGAGGGGCGGACGCTATCCAGACGGCATAATTAGTTCCAGAAGTTGCTAAATCCCAATTTCCTCCCATACCTTCTACTGCAGGATCACCCCAATTATTATATCCCATTTTCAAATAAACAGTAGCATTATCGCCAGCAATAGACGCCACATAAAGACCAGCTTCTGATTTATGAATGGTTAATGGGCTTTGACTATGAATACCGGCTTCCTTTCGAACTTGAACCAAGGCTGACAATTCATCGTGAACAGGCGTACCCCATTCGTACATATGACTCCAGAAAATACAAGGAACTCCCGGATGTGTCAATAGGTATGAATAGGCAAGGCCAACATTACTACTATTTAGTACGTTATTATTGGGGTCATAATCAGGCGTATCATGATTTTCTATAAACGTAGTATAGTTTTTCGCATCCCAACCGATACCGCCTGAAGCAGCTCCTTGATTTCCAAGATAAGAATAGTTGTTATCACGGATTACTCCTTTTAAAGCATAATAAGTAGGGAAATCGAACGCACCAGATCCTGATTGATCAATCCAATCCTGAATAACCTGTTTGTCAGAAGTCCAATTTTCACCTACAGAATAGGTTGGACTTGTGTGATTATTATACAGTGATATATAGTATTCATCAAACCCGTGAACAAAATCATACCTCCAACCATCATAACCGAAACTCTTCAAGTTTGTCAAAAATGCCTTAATGTCATCCTGAACAAAATTTTGCGTGTGATCCACATCTCTCGCCGCAGCATAAGGGGTGCCCGTATCATTATTCCCTCTTAGCCCAATGGAGTAATAATCGGGATTACTCCAGACTTCATCGTCTGCGGTTATTGCATTTGTACCCCACGTAGGATTAGTAAAATCGACCCAGTTTGATGAGCCAACTCTGTGATTAACGACTATGTCAGCTATGGCATCAATGCCTGCGTTATCGAGCGCATTAAGTAAGCTCTGATGTTCCGCCAAAGTACCGTAGGAATTTGCGAAATTATTCAACTCTCTGGGAAGATAACCTTCCCATGCTCCAGCATCACTTGGCGGTGGAAGCCAAATCATATCAATACCAGAACTTGTCATATCAGGGATTAGCGTTTCGACATATTCATACCAGTCTTCGTTCTTATCATGGGCTGACTCCCAATAGAACCCTTGAATTAATACTCGATCATCGTTGGTCATTTGAGCACTTAGCTCAAAACCGATTAACCCAATAAATATTAGTAAATACTTCTTCATACTTTTTAGCTTTTAGGGATTAGTAAAAAATCTTATCAAAGATGTATAAGAACATAACTTAATTCGCTTCATCTTATAACTTGAAACTTTCAAATTATAAATTGAAACTGTTGAATTTTTACTAATTTCAAGTTATTAATCGCTCCAATAATTATCAATTTACTAATATCTTGAACACTTATGTTGCGATACTTTCTTTGTGTGACGTCTCTATTTCTGATTTTAAATCAAGACTTAAATGCTCAAGATTCAACAAAGTACAGCACTAAATTTATCATTAGCCATTTACCAAAGTCAACACCCCATGATGCCTCCATCTTCTTGGCGAGTGAGCTATCAAGCTGGTATCCTGACATACAAAATCACCGGCTGGAAAGAGATGATAAGGGACAGTTTTGGATTGAGGTTGAGCATAACAAAGATACACTTGAATACAAATTCACTCGCGGAGGCTGGGAAGCTGTCGAAGGTAGGGTCAACGGCCGAGCCAGAACGAATAGAATTCATATCCAAAAAAAATCATGCGCAGTAGTACCTGTTGTTATTGAATCTTGGGAAGACATTTCCATAGGTGCCTATAATATCTATATGATATTTTTAGCCCTTATATCTTTACAAGGCTTTCTCTTGATCATTGCAATCAATACAATAAGAAACAAAAACAAAGTCGCGAATGGGTTTCTTACAGTTCTATTAGTCCTTATCACCTTATCAATAATAGGTCGAGCATCGACTTTTAGCCCTGACATATTCAATTGGCAGCCCAGATTGCTGTTAATACCAGAACTCATATTATTCACCTATGCCCCTTTCTTTTACTTGTACATTCATAAGCTTTTGGTCATCGACATAAATCAAAAAAGATTCAAGCTTACATTGATTCCGGTGTTCCTTCAACTGGTCATTTATATTCCCTATTTAACCATGAATAATCAGACATTCATTTATCGAGTAATGGATCAGGAGCTGTTTCCCTTTTTCGCCATCTCGGGTCTGGTTTCTTTAATTTATAACATCGGCTTTTGGTACGCCAGTAAAAAAGTTTTGTTCAACTATGAGATTCATGAAACTCTTTCTGAAAATCAAAATAAATATGTTGGCTTTCTAAAAGGTGTGCTTAAGATAAAAGCAGTATACCTTATTATTTGGGTGACCTTAACCTTAGTGTTTATCTCTGGGACAGTTTTTGGTAAAAATTGGCTTTATATAACTGAAAATATGATCGATGTACTTTGGTTACTATTTTCATTTATAATATTTGCTCTCGCCTTTTTTGCTGTGAAACACCCCGAAGTACTTAGGGAAAAAAAGAGATATAAAGATCTAAAAATTGATTCGAATGAAGAACAATTAGTGTTGCGAAAATTGAATGAACTCATGTTCGGAAAGCAAGCATTTAAAGATCAGAATATCACCCTCCATTCACTCGCTTATCAGATACCTACTTCAGCCCATACATTATCGCGAATTATAAACCAGGAATTCAATCAAAGCTTTTCTGAATACATCAATAAACATAGAGTAGAAGAATTTATCAAATTAGCAACAAGTGAGGAAGTCTCCTATTTAGCTACTGCTTATCAAGTTGGATTCAATTCAAAACCCACTTTCAATAGAGCTTTTAAAAAAATCAAAGGAAGTACCCCCCGAGAGTTTTTTAGGAAACAGTAATTTGCACTTATGATGTATTTCTTTCAACCTGATTTATCAAAAGGCACACTCAAACTTGAAAACGAAGAATTTCAACATTGTGTCAAAGTACTACGTAAAAAAGAAGGTGACGCCATCGGCATCATGGATGGCAAAGGCATCATCGCCGATGGTAAAATCATATCTATTTCAAAGCGTGAATTAAGTTTTGAAATAATCAATCAACAGCACAAGACAGCAAAACCTTTTAGCATTCATATCGCCATAGCACCAACCAAAAGCATGGATCGTATGGAATGGTTCGTGGAGAAGGCCGGTGAACTTGGCGTTGATGAGATTACTTTTCTCACGACCAATAACTCGGAGCGTCCAAGGTTGAAACTAGACAGGCTAGAGAAAAAAACAATATCAGCACTTAAGCAATCTAAAAGTGGGTTTTTGACTCAGCTTAATCCTCTTTTGACCTACTCGAATTTCATGAAGCTTGATTTATCAAAATACAATAAATCTATAGCTACGGTCGGTGACAACATTTACTTTGCAGAGAACATCATTAACCACCAAAATGAACTCATCTTGATTGGACCAGAAGGTGATTTTTCAGAGTCTGAAGTTCAAGTAGCCCGTAATAAAGGATTCCAATCTGTATCACTAGGCCATAATGTTCTCAGAACAGAGACTGCTGGGATTATCGTCGCTCAAATAGTGAATACTATCAACAAATACTAAAATTCCCGCACTTACGCTGTAATTATTAACCGCTCAGGAATCATACTATCGCCTTGAACAACTCGTAATAAATAAATTGCCGCTTTCATTCTAACCCTAATAAATAGCGCTCTGACGTGCTCCCATTGTTAAATAATAGAATGAATGATGCTGGTGTAATTGATTCAATCAAACCGAATGATGGCTTTACTCCGCCATTAAAATACAACGTATCATTGAAAAGGTCTCTTACATGACCTGATGCTTCAATAGCACCCCAGAAGATGGTATCATTTGCTGAACAATCGGTTCGTTTATTTATCTCTAAAAAAACCAAACTATCTGTACTGACCACCTCCGCTAAAAAGGTGATCGTCGAATCGCAAACCAATACTTCAACATTTTGACCATCAATTACCAAAGATTGAAGCACCCAAGACTTGCTATCACCATTAGTAATCAACCTTTCTACTTGATAATCATATAGTCCTGGTGGAACAAATGTTTCGCTGCAGGACGCCATGAAATAGATTATAAGCAAAACGCCAATACGCTTCATCTAAACTTTCCTTTTAGTAATGCCAATTTAGCTTGCAAATCGCCCTCAGGTTCTGCTTGTTTGTTCGATGGAGGCTTATTACTGGACTGATTCCTATTCGGCGGCTTTTTCTCTCTTGGTTTGGCTTCCGCAAAAGGGTCAGATTTCATAGAAAGGCTTATCCTTTTTCTATGTACATCTACTTCCATCACGGTGACAGTCACTTTTTGCTGAAGTTGCACAGCTTTAGCTGGATCAGAGACAAATTGATCAGACAAATGACTTACATGTACTAATCCATCCTGATGTACTCCAATATCCACAAATGCTCCGAACTTGGTAATGTTGGTTACTAGACCTGGAAGTTTCATCCCAATTTTCAAATCTCCAATACTTTGCGCATCATCTGAAAAAGAAAAGGTCTCAAACTGCTGTCTTGGATCTCTTCCTGGTTTGGCCAATTCTGCCAGTATATCTTGAAGTGTAGGTAAACCGACCTCCTCAGAAATATATTTTTTCAAGTCTACTTGAGATCGTAAACTTGTGTTTTTGACCAACTCGTCAACCGATGAATTTAAGTCAGTGGCCATTGCAGCTACTGTCTTATATCTTTCTGGATGAACGGCACTCTCATCAAGAACATTTTTTGCCCCAATAATTCTTAAAAACCCGGCGGCCTGCTCAAAAGCTTTGTCTCCCAATCTTGGCACTTTTTTTAACTCACTTCTTGACTTGAAAGCACCATTTTCATTCCTATACTTCACGATGTTCTCTGCCAACTGCGGTCCTAATCCGGAAACATACGTCAATAGTTCTTTACTCGCGGTATTGAGTTCAACACCCACAGCATTCACACAACTCATCACTACGTCATCCAAAGAATGCCTTAATTCATTTTGATCAACATCGTGTTGATATTGCCCTACACCAATGGATTTCGCATCAATCTTCACAAGCTCTGCCAATGGATCCATCAGCCTTCTCCCTATAGACACGGAGCCCCTTACAGTTAAATCATATTCAGCAAACTCTTGTCTTGCGACTTCCGACGCAGAGTAGATCGATGCGCCACTTTCATTGACCATCGCAATAATGATTGATTTGGGTAAACCCAATGCCTTGACAAATCGCTCTGTTTCTCTGCTAGCTGTTCCATTGCCAATAGCAATGGCTTCAATATTATGCTTTTGCGCCAAGGCCATTACAATGAGACCAGCATTGTGCGTATCGCGTTGTGGCTCATGTGGATAAATCGCCGTATGCTCCAACAACTTTCCTTGTTGGTCAAGGCACACTAATTTACACCCCGAACGGAAACCTGGATCTAAACCCATCACCGCTTTTTGGCCCAAAGGTGCCGACATCAACAATTGCTTTAAGTTCTCAGAAAAAACCTTGATGGCCTCTTCATCGGCTTTTTTCTTGGTTGTCAACCTTATCTCAGTCTCTATACTTGGCTTAAGCAATCTTTTATAAGCATCCTTTATTGCCGTTTCCAAGTGCGGAGTTGTGGCATTGTTGGCTGTTATAACTTTCCTTTCCAAAGAAAAAATAGCCTGATCCTCCTCAGGAGCAATATCCATCATCAAAAAGCCTTCTTTCTCTCCTCTTCTTATCGCTAATAGCCTATGTGATGGGATCTTCTTTATAGGTTCTTCCCATTCGAAATAATCCTTATATTTAGCTGCTTCTGCTTCTTTTCCACGCATGATTCGAGAAGAAACGACTGCTTCCCGCTCAAATAATGTTCTTATGGACTGACGGAGTTCTACACTTTCATTGACACGTTCTGCAACGATATCTCTGGCTCCCTGAAGCGCCTCCTCTGAAGAAGCCACTTGCTTTTCTTCATTGATAAAAGTAGCTGCCAAAGTATCTAGATTATCATTACTCTGGCTCCAAAGCACCTCCGCTAAAGGTTCAAGACCCTTTTCCCTAGCCACTGAAGCCTTGGTTTTTCTTTTTCGCTTGTAGGGTAAATACAAATCTTCAAGTGCAGACATGGTCTCTGCATTGTCTATTGATTTTTTCAACTCAGGAGTTAACTTTTCCTGCTCCTCAATGGATTTCAAAATGGCTTCTCGCCGCTTCTCCAAATCTCTGAGCTGCGTTAATCTATCTCTGACAGCCGCAACCTCTACCTCATCCAAGGAGCCCGTCAGCTCTTTTCGATATCTCGATATAAAAGGTACCGTGGCTCCTTCATCTAATAATTTGATGGTTGCCGATACTTGATTGGGGCGAAGTGACAGTTCTTCGGCGATCTTATGCTCAAAATTGGTCATTGTGCTTACATTAAGCTCTTTTGGGAAAATATTTACTTACTTATGCAAGATTACATGAATCAAGTCGTGCAATGAAGCGTTCGTATTACAAACAAGTTCAAAATTATAAACATGCGGATGTTATTGTAAGATTGAAGCGTGAAGTTTTCAATAAAGTTATACACTGACTAAATGGCCGAAAAGAAATTTAAACGTGAAATTGTTGAATGGGTAATTATCGTCTCTATTGGATTAGGCTTATATGTAACCGGACTTCATACCCAAGTCATTGGGTTTGTTCAACGTGCGGTATTGTCAACAGGCATCATTACCCCAGACTTTGATGCCCATGCAGCTGAAGAAGTATCTTACGATTTTCAATTATTTGATGTCAATGGTGAGCGGGTGTTTTTCGAAGACTACAAAGGAAAAACTGTATTCATTAACTTTTGGGCCACTTGGTGTCCTCCATGTATAGCAGAAATGCCAGACATCAACGACTTATATGCGGAGGTTAGTTCGGACGTTGAGTTTTTAATTATCTCTGTCGATCAAGATCAAGGGAAAGCCAAGCGATTTGTTTCCAACAAGGGTTTCGATTTTCCGATCTTCTTTCCAGCAAGTCAAATTCCTTCAAATTTAAAATCAAACGCGATACCCACTACTTTGGTAATTTCACCTGATGGAAGAATAGTTTCCAAAAGAGAGGGCATGGCCAAATACAATACAGATGCTTTTAAAGCTTTTCTGAAGAAGCTGTAGCAAATATCATATTGCCGATTTGAAAGGCTGTGCGTTCAAGGTTTATCGCTGTATCCGTCATAGCATCAGACAGTCTCATTGGCATATTCGTAATTGGAAACACCGCATCGAAATTCTTATACTCCAGCTGAGTCGCTTTGACGGCTCCACAAAGCCCAATAACAGGGACTCCTTTCTTTTGGGCTTTTTCAGCCACCAAACCCGGTCCTTTTCCAAAAGCCGTTTGCTCGTCGATTTCGCCTTCCCCTGTGATAAGAAGGTCAGCAACCTTAAGCTTTTCATCAAAATTGCTCCATTTTAATATTTGCTCACCTCCTGAAGTAATTGTCGCACCAAACAAACCGTATAATGTCGCGGCTATACCTCCGGCAGCACCTCCTCCTTCTATTTTTTCGATTTCCACACCTGTGGCCTTTTTTATAAGCTTAGCCAAATGATGCAATGAGTCTTCCATTTCGGGAATATCTTCTTTTTGTAGTCCTTTTTGTGGTCCAAAAACAGAAGCCGCTCCATTTTTTCCTAACAATGGATTCGTCACATCTGATAAAATAATCAATTCGATATCTCCAAAAAGGGCTGTCACCTGCTGGATATCTATTGTTTCAATTTCTCGAATAATTTTCATATCAACAGACTCCAGTACTTCTCCGTTTTTCATCAAGAACAGGGCACCTAAAGCACTTAATAAACCTATTGCACCGTCGACAGTTGCACTGCCACCCAAGGTTAGATAGATCTTCTCCGAGCCTCTCTCAACTGCATGCCTTATCAGTTCTCCCGTTCCAAATGAAGTCAGCCTCCAAGGATTAAGTTGGTCTTCAGCGACAAGTCTTATTCCTGAGGCCTCTGCCATTTCAATGACGGCCATTTTTTCACGATCAATAAAACCATAATTGGCCTCAATGAGATCCCCAAGAGGATTTCTGACCATAGCTACTATTAACTCAGCATTCAAATGTTGGGCAATCACTGGAAGACTTCCATCACCTCCATCTGCTATTGGCACAATTTCAGTAACACATTTCAACTTACTTTTTTGAAAACCTTCCGAAATGGCTTCAGCAGCTTTAAGCGCATCAAGCGCACCTTTAAATGCATTTGGGCAAATGAGGATGTTCATTTTATTTAAATTTATTTATTCAAATAATGTTTTGTAGCCTTCAAAATGAGCTTTTATTAACCGTGTCTATAGTCACATAAGCCGCTCGACTTTATTGATCTTTGTCTACTCCTCCACTCTTTTTTAAGGAGAAAAATGTGGAGTTGGTCCGAACTAACATGGAGATCAAGTGGAAGATTATAACTTTTGGAATTCTAATTAAACTTCTTTGACTCATAAATTTTCAGACCAACGCTAGATTGAAAGCAAGAAGCATCAGTCAGCAAATTCCAAGAAATCATTAGAAACTCCCGTAAGAGTCGTCAACCGATAAAGCAACCTAGCACCAACATTGGCATCCCAATTATCATTTCCAGGACTCACCTCATTCAAATCGAAACCGATGATTGTTCGCCGAGACTGTACCACAGCAAGTAAAATAAAATAGGCTTGATTAAAAGAAAGCCCCCCTGGAACTGGTGTTCCTGTGTTAGGACAGAGGGATGGATCCAAACCATCAATATCAAAACTTATGTAAATCTTTTCTGGTAGTTTGGCCACTATTTGGCTTACAATCTCACTGAAATTTTCTCCATTAAATAATTGTGATTGTATGTCTTCATCGTAATAGACATTAATTTCCTTTTTACATTCTTCAATAAAATCAAGTTCTTCCTGACAGAAATCACGAATACCAATCTGCGTTAGACTTTTCACCCCAGGCAAATCAATGGCATTTCTCATAATAGATGCGTGAGAATAGGTAAACCCTTCAAAGCTCTGCCTCAAATCCATGTGAGCATCGAACTGCAAAATGCCAAAGTCATGAACTTCACTCAAAGCGCTTATTAAGCCCAAAGGTGTAGAGTGATCACCGCCAACTATTGCGACAATTTTTCCCTTGCCTATTAACTCCTTTGCCTGACGATATATGTATTGATGTAAGTTGTCACAATCGCTATTTATCTGTTCCTGAAGGCTTTCCATTTCTGGTGTCATTGGAGCAGTTCTACTTTCTAAATATTCAATAATTTGCGATGCTTGACTTTTAAGTTTATTACTCATCTCTAAAGTCTCCATCGGGATATTTTGCATGGCTACTTTAAACCCCCAAGGTTCGAAGACCGCCTTTAAGGACAAGTCAACTTGAGAGGAAGCTTCCAGAATGGCCAAAGGTCCATGACTGGTTCCGGCTCCATAGGAGGTGGTCACTTCCCAAGGCACTGGAATTAAAACAAGATCTGCATTCTCTAAGGTATAAGGCAACCCAAATAAGGCACCTTTGGCCGCTACTCCGCTAGGATCGAAAATTTTATCCATCGATTAATCCTGGAGATGTCCACTGCCTTTTGAAATCACATTCCAAGAATCCGTTCCGAAGGTGATTTTAACTAATTGGCCAGGGACTACATTTCCCACTAAGTCATTCGTCAGATACTCTGCGAAAAAAGAAATTGTTGGATTGTGCCCAACAATAATAGCATTCCTTACATCAGACGAAATCTGATTTACTTTCTCTAACATCTTACCAACGGAGGCTTCATATAATTCATCATCATAATTGATAGAAGTTGTGAAATGGGCAACTTGAGATATGCTTTCGATTGTTTGTCTTGCCCTAGCTGCAGAGCTACATAAGATCAAATCAGGGGTGAAACCGGAGATTTTTATCAAATTTCCTAACTGACTCGCTCCTATTATGCCGTCTTCTGTAAGATTGCGTGAGAAATCTGATGTACTTTGAAAGGCGCTTACTGCTTCGGCATGCCTGATCAGATAAAGTGTTCTAACCATTTGTTAAAATTATTGTTGTTGTTGATGAATAAAATAAATGCAAGAGTTAATAACTCAATTCTAATTTCATAGGTAATTAACAAAATTTGGAGATATTTACCGCCTCAAATGTAGAGTATGGCAAAAAATTTGGTAATAGTAGAGTCGCCGGCAAAGGCGAAAACGATTGAAGGGTATCTGGGTAAAGACTATATCGTAAAGTCGAGTTATGGTCATGTTAGAGATTTACCAAAAGGTGATAAAGCGATTGATAAAGAAAATGGCTTCAAACCAACTTATGAAATAACGGCTGACAAAAAAGATGTCATTCGGGAACTCAAAAAGTTGAGCAAAGAAGCGGAAACCATCTATCTAGCGAGTGATGATGACCGTGAGGGAGAAGCTATTTCTTGGCACTTGAAAGAGGCGCTAAATCTTAAGGATGACCAAATAAAACGTATCGTTTTTAGGGAAATAACTAAAACGGCGATTCAAAATGCAATCAAAAATCCAAGGAATATTGATATTGATTTGGTGAATGCACAACAAGCTAGAAGAATACTTGACAGGCTTGTTGGTTTTGAACTGTCTCCCGTACTGTGGAAAAAAATCAAAACTGGCTTAAGCGCAGGTCGTGTTCAATCAGTTGCAGTCAGATTGGTTGTAGAACGAGAAAGGGAAATCGACAAGTTCAATTCTGAAAGTAGCTTTCGAATATCTGCAAGGTTTAACCTCGCAGGTGGCAAAACGCTAAATGCGGAATTGCCAAAGAAATTTAAAATAGAAGATGAGGCATATGCCTTTTTGGAAAAATGTATAGGTGCCGAGTTTAGTATCACTAATCTTGAAACTAAACCAGCGAAGAAAAGTCCTGCCGCTCCTTTTACAACATCCACGCTACAGCAGGAAGCAAGTAGGAAGTTAGGTTACTCAGTTTCCTACACCATGTCATTGGCACAGAAGCTATATGAAGCAGGTAAGATCACCTACATGAGAACAGATTCCGTGAATCTTTCTCAAGAGGCGGTCAAAGGAGCCACTAACGAAATCTCCTCTGCTTATGGTCCCGAATTCGTTCAGACAAGAGTTTTCAAAACAAAATCTGCCACTGCGCAAGAGGCTCACGAGGCTATTAGACCAACCAACTTTGGCACACACTCTTTAGGAAAGAGTACACCAGAGGCGAGATTGTATGAACTCATTTGGAAAAGAGCCATCGCTTCCCAAATGGCTGATGCTAAGCTTGAAAAAACAACAGCAACAATAGGTATTTCCACCACTGCTGACAATTTGGTAGCAAGAGGAGAAGTCATTAAGTTCGAAGGATTCTTGAAAGTTTATCTAGAATCAACTGATGACGATGACGATGATGACGAGCAGAAAGGCATGTTACCTCCTATCTCTATTGGTGAAATCCTGAAGATACAGGATATGCTAGCGAAGGAAGGTTTCACACGACATCCTGCAAGGTTTACAGAGGCAAGCTTGGTCAAGCAACTTGAAGAGAGAGGTATTGGTAGACCGTCGACTTATGCACCGACCATTTCAACAATTCAAAAAAGAGAATATGTTGTAAAAGAAGAGCGGGACGGGAAAGAGCGAAACTTCACGGAGCTTTCTTTAGTCAAGGGTCAAATAACAAAGACCATAAAAACAGAAATTACTGGCGCAGAAAAAAACAAGCTTTTCCCAACGAATACGGCCATGGTCGTTAATGACTTCTTGGTAGAGCATTTCCCGACAGTCATAGATTATTCTTTTACAGCGAATGTTGAAAAAGAATTTGATGATATAGCCAACGGCGGTAAGGAATGGACACAAATGATCGATGGATTCTATGGTAAATTCCATGCCAAAGTAGAAGATGCAGAGAATGTCTCCCGTGCCGACATTCAATCAAACCGTGAACTTGGTGCTCATCCTAAAACCGGTGAGCCAATTTCTGTTAGGTTAGGGAGATATGGTGCATATGTACAACTTGGCGCTACTCCTGAAAATGATGACGATCCTAAGCCTCAATACGCCAGCTTAAGGAAAGGGCAGTTCATGGAGAATGTCGTCTTAGAAGACGCCTTAGAGCTATTCAAGCTTCCCCGCCAAGTTGGTGAGTTTGAGGAGAAAGTGATGACCGCAGCAATTGGACGATTTGGTCCTTATATCCGCCATGATAGCAAATTTGTTTCTTTGAAAAAAGAGCATGATCCATTGACTATCACTGCGGAAGAAGCTATTGAATTAATCCTCGCTAAGCGAGAAGCAGACGCCAATAAGTTCATCAAGACTTTTGACGAAGATGGGGAATGTCAGGTGCTCAACGGCCGATACGGCGCTTACATTAAGTTCGGAAAGAAGAATGTTAAAATTCCCAAGGACAAAGTTCCCGAGGACCTGACTTACGAGGAATGTAAGGACCTTGCGGATAAAACGCCCGAGAAGAAAGGGCGTGGTGGAGCACCAGCGAAAAAGACAACTGCCGCGGCTGCCAAGAAACCGGCTACAAAAAAACCAGCAGCAAAAAAAGCACCGGCTAAAAAGAAGCCAGCAGCAAAAAAACCAGTAACAGCAGCAGCAAAAAAGCCGGCAGCAAAGAAGACTAAGTAAATGCTACCTTAAAAGCTCGAGGTGTTATCTCGAGCTTTTATTTTTTATGTCTTACCCCTCAACAACATCTAAGTGATAAATACAAAAAACTAGTAATAACACTATCTGATATTTTACTATTTCGTATAGAATTTTTACATCGAATGTCACTTACCAATAAAGGCATTCGGGAATATGCTTATCTACTGTCATCATAAAAAAAGGGAGCTAACATCGTAATGTTAGCTCCCTTTTAATTTTATAAATATTGAATAAATTATCAGACGTAATTATTCAGCATCACTGGCATTACCAGCATTAGAATATCTTCATTGTCATCTTTATCAGCTGGTAAAATAATTCCCGCTTTGTTCGGTGCGCTTAGCTTCAACGTGATGTCCGTTGCATCAAGGTTGTTAAGCATCTCGATTAAAAACTTTGCATTGAATCCAATCTCGATATCCTCCCCATCATGATCACACGATAAACGCTCATTAGCCTCATTAGAGAAATCTAAATCCTCCGCTGATACCTGCAGCTCACTTCCTGAAACTTTCAATCTCACCTGATGAGTCGTCTTGTTAGCGTATATAGCGATACGCTTCAATGAACTCAATAAATCACTTTTGTTGATATTTACCAAATTGTTATTATCAACAGGTATGACGTTATCATAATCAGGAAAACGCTCGTCGATTAATCGACAAATCATTTTCACATTATTAAAGTTGAAAAATGCATTTGAAGCATTGAATTCAACATTGACGTTGGTGTTTTCTGAAGGTAAAGTCGTCTTGAGTAAAGTCAATGCTTTTCTTGGGATGATCATCGTGTGCGCCATATCAGACGCCACGTCTACCCTTCTGTATCTTATTAACCTATGACTATCTGTGGCTACAAACGTCGTGTTAGTTTCGTCTAATTTGACAAAAACACCTGTCATCGCAGGTCTTAACTCATCGTTACTGGTAGCGAAAATAGTATTATTAATGGCTTGGCTCAATACACCTGAAGCAATATTCACTGAGTAGCCGTCAGTCACTGTTGGGATTTTAGGGAAATCCGTAGCGTTTTCTCCAGACAACTTATATCTACCATTGTCTGAGTTGATTTCAATACTAAAAGTATCCGAATCAATCGTAAATGTGACAGGTTGCTCAGGCAGGTTCTTAAGTGTCTCCATTAATATTTTTGCGGGAATCGCGATATTTCCGTCTTCCTTAGCTTCGACTTCCAGCTCAGTAATCATACTGGTTTGTAAATCTGAAGCAGTGATAGTCAATGTGCCATCGGTGATTTCAAACAAAAAGTTTTCCAAAATCGGCACTACCGGATTAGTAGTAATTACCCCATTGATGGACGATAATTGCTTCAATAAATAGGATGATGATACAATAAATTTCATGCTGCTATAATGCTAAGTTTTTGATCTTTAGGTGACAAATTTAAGAACAAAAAACGAGAAGTTTTTACTTCGTTTCTTGCTTAAACCGGAAATATGATGGAGAAACAATCAATTCTGAAATTCTCTTCGCATCTACCACTGCAATTAGGTCTGATTCCGTCCGAACGACGTGATACTGCTGATTCGCCACGCGTGGATAAATAATGATCTCCTTTGGAGAGGAGTAATCAATACTTTCAATGACCAGCCTAGCAATTGGTTTCGAATCAAGAATACTTTTTAATGTTGGAATTTGTTGTTCTGTTATTATCTCATTTACCTGAAAATGCTCAAATAAATTCAAATAATTCACGACCCCTGTCGAGTCAATTTCATCAATCCCTTCGATCAAATAGAAACTATCGCTAAATCGAATATTCACTGGGGTCTCGTTGATAATGCTCAATTTTTGAATAGTACGCCAATTGCCATTAAAAATTTCACGGTTTCTCCATTGATTAGGCTTTAATTCGAATATAGCACCTAGATAATCTCTATAACCCGGAATTTCCACCTCGAAAACACCCGCTTCATCTGAAAAATAAGTCTTGGTTTTGGTTGCGTTACCCCACACTTCAAATTCAATTATCTGATCGGCTGTCTTTAATTCGACACGGATCTTCTTCAAGTCTTCTTCCACCTCGACCGGACGTCTGACTTTTACATTATTCACTATTCTTTGAAACAGGGAGACGAGCTGACCATCTGCAGTATAAAGATTATTTAACCTCCATCCCTCTCCTTCATTTTCTAAAATAACATCACCTTCTTCATTACTAAGTTTGAAGCTTACTAAGGCAGCATTTGATGTTGGATTAAACCTTTCTGGGTCATAAGAGAGCTCGTAATTACTCCCTAAACTTAAATACAAAGCAACATTCCCAATAATGAGCACTAAAAGTACAACGATTCGTATTTGATTCTTTTTCATTTACGAATTCCTCTTTTTTCTGTAAAATGCCTTCATCATACCAAAAAGGATTATCAAGGCGATTGGTAATCCTACATTAATCAATTGGAGCGTAGTTCGCTGTTCCTTTACCTTTACTTTATCTAGTGGTCTAATCTTTATTTCTTTTGATTTTGTTTCCACCAAACCAAAATCATCTACCAAATAATCAATTAGGTTCATGATCAAATCCTCATTGCCGTAAGTATTTTGCGTGTAAGGCTCCACTCCTAAAGCCAACGGTGTACCATCCTCAATACTCAAATCATTACGAATTAAATCCCCATCTGAAATAACCACTATTTTTGACTCTTTTCCTTCTGCGATGGTTTGAGAGCGGTCAAAACGATTGGGTGGAAAACGATTCGCATAGAGTGAGTTAAAACGCCCTTCCAAGAGATAAGCTATTGCCTGCGGGCCTGCTTGAAATTTTTCAGGAACAAGTTCGGATTGTAAATCATTAAAACTTACTTGAATGGGACTTCCTAAAACCTTGCTTCTTGCTGAAGTCATCATTAAAGGCGTTTTCTTTATGCCTTTAGCTCTTACAGTATCAATAGTACTGGTAAATCGTGCCATTACAGCGTCGGTGTTTTTTACCGCAGGATGATTACCATAATTAGTAATGATTGGAAAATAAGGCCAGGGAAGCATTCTTATTTGCGGCTGATTGCCAATATTCCCTGCTACGACAGGAAAATCCCCACAGTTTAAATCCACAACATAATTTGAATTTATCCTTACACCATATTTAAAAAGCAAGTCATTCAAACCTGTCTCATAAGCTGTAGCAACGGTACCCTCTCCGGCGGCACTGTCCATATTTACACGAAGTGCATCTACCAAAAACATCAACCTACCTCCATTCATAAGGTATTGATCCAGATAATATTTCTCCACTTCGTTAAACTTGGAAGTTGGCTTCCCTATCATGACCATATCATACCCTAGTAGTGGGCTTGTTCTTTTAGGAAGGTTAATTTTAAACAAGTCGTATTTCTCTAAAATTAAATTAGTGAAGGCAGCTATATCCAAGCTATCAGGCTCACCATGCCCTGTAACAAATCCAATACGCTTACGGCTTCCTCCCATTAACTGAACGATCGATTGGTTAAACTCATACTCCAAACGCTCTATTGATTGGTTGATGATTTCCTCAGGACCTTGTGCCCGATTTCCATTAAGTAAATTGACCGGTAACTCTTGCCCCTTGTAGCTTATTATAGCTCCTGGAAATACTATTTTTTGTGAAGTTTCCCCATCTTCACTATAGTTAATATTCGTCGGCTCCAACCCTTGACTCATCAGCGCTTGGTAATATTGGTTTCTTGATTGTGTACTGGAAGCGGCTGATGGATCCCTCAGTTTTACATCAATTGGCGCTCCTGAATATACATTATATTCTATCAAGAGCTCTTCAATTGACTTTTGAAACCTGAGGAAGTTTGCCGGCATCTCGCCTGCGAGATACACTTCAATATTGATTGGAGAATCTACCGTTTTAAGAAGCTCTTTCGTCGTTTCAGATATACTGTATCTGTTTTCTTCTGTAAGGTCTAAACGTAAACGATAGGAACTGAAAACTTGAAAAAGCAATAATATAACAGCAATTCCAATGAAGAAATTTAACACTAAACCTAATCGATATGTCTGTTTAATACTCATCTTTTGAATCCTAAATTCATTTGTGTGAGCAATACCATTCCAGTAACGATCCCAACAAAATAAACAATATCAACAAAATCAATTAATCCTCTACTCAGGCTATCATAATGAGCCATCATGCCAACTTGGGCGATATACGTAGACCAATCAGCCCATACATTGATCGACGAAATAGAGTCAAAACCAGCATACAGCATAAAACTCAAAAATGCAGCCAGTACAAAGGCGACAATCTGATTAGTACTAATAGAGGATGCGAAAATCCCAATGGATGTAAAAGCAGCCCCAAGTAAAAACAAGCCAATATAAGAACCAATAATTCCCGAAGTATCAAGGTTTCCCGGTGGGTTGCCCAATTGATTAAGGGAGAAATAATAAACGACTGTAGGAATTAAAGAAAAAACTACTAGAAAAAAACCAGCAAAAAACTTACCCAAAACAATATCTAAATTGGTGAAAGGCAAAGTGTGGAGTAATTCTAAAGTGCCATTTTTCCTTTCTTCCGCAATACTTCTCATAGTGATGGCTGGAATTAGAAAAATAAAAACATAGGGGGCTACCGCAAACATTGTTTCCATTGATGCATATCCATAGTCCAATACGCTCGTCTCCGGAAACACCCACAATAACAATCCCATTATAGATAAAAAAACACCTATCGTGATGTAGGCTATTAACGAGTTTAAAAACTCATTGACCTCTTTCAGGAATATTTGTATCATGATTCTCCTTTTGTTAAATCTTGAAAAATCTCTTCCAGAGAACCGCCAGATTGTGTTAAGCTTGTCAAAGGCCAATCGTTTTCTGTAATTACTGCCATTATTCCAGATCGAAGGTTTGCAGTACTCCCATCCACAATAAAAGAGGTTGGAGATTGCTTTTCTACTTCGAATCCAGCATTAACCAATGGTGTTGGGTCAATATTCGATTCAAAAGACAGTACAAAACCACTCGTTCTGGTCAAGCGCTTTTTGAAAGTATGTAAAGCTTCATCCGCAACGAGCTTTCCTTTATTGATAACCACGACCTTATCACACAAAGCCTCCACCTCTTGCATGATATGAGTGGAAAGAATGACCGTTTTATCCTGACTTACTTGTTTTATTACTTCGCGTATTTCAACAATTTGATTCGGATCGAGCCCTGACGTAGGCTCATCCAGGATCAATACTTCTGGCTCTCCAATTAATGCTTGACCAAGCCCGACTCTTTGCCGATAACCTTTGGACAAGGCACCAATTTTCTTTTTATGTTCTAATTCAAGTCCAACTAACTCAATAGTTTCTGCCACTTTTCTATTGACCTTTGATTTATCAAAACCATAGCTTTTTGCCACAAAACGTAGATATTCCTTGATATACATATCGAGGTATAATGGATTGTGTTCTGGTAAATAGCCAATGATTCTTTTGGCTTCCAGTGGATGAGCCACTACATCAATGCCATTAACAATGACTTGACCTGCGGTAGGTAGAATGTAGCCGGTGGCGATTTTCATGGTTGTTGACTTCCCAGCGCCATTTGGCCCTAAAAAACCTGTGATCTTTCCCTTTGGTGCTTCAAAAGAAAGATTATCAACCGCCCGTTGTGCTCCGTAAATTTTTAAAAGATTGTCTATTTGTATTGACATAAAAAAGAAACGGAAACCCGTTCAAAACGAAACGCAATGATGACCGTTTTTATTCTCTTTTACAACTAAGACTCTCTAGAATAAAGCTATTTGCCTTTTGGCCTTAATGGTCTGATTTCTAAGTCCACAGTGAGATAATTAGGATGAGTATCTAATATATCGACAATAGACTTGGCCACATCCTCCGATCGCATCATATTATCATTGGCTTCAACTTGGTCTATTTCATCGAAAAAACTAGTTTTCACACTACCTGGATAAACATTAGTCACTTTTATTCCCCAGTCTCTTAGCTCCATAAAAAGGGAATGACCGATACCTGTTACGGCATGTTTTGTAGCCACATATCCTGACATGTTTTTCACAGGATTCAAACCAGCAATAGAGCTTACATTAACGATGTGTCCTTCATCCATTTTTTTCATTTGCGGGACAACCATTTTAGTACAGTACATGAGACCGTGCACATTGACATCAAACATTGCCTTCCAATCGTCGACAGAAATCTCATCAATCGCTCCCATCACACCAAAACCAGCGTTATTAATTAAAAAATGTATGTTTTCACCTAAAAAATTGACTGACTCGGCATAGGCTGAATGTACCTGCTCATAACTTGCAATATCAACTTTTACAAAAGTAAAATTATCATCTTTCAAGTCTGGCTCACTCCTACTCCACCCAGCGACCTTTACTCCCTTACTCAAAAGTAACTTGGCTGTTTCCAGGCCAATTCCTTTACTAACTCCCGTAACAATTGCATTTTTGCCATCCATAATATTTCTTATTTTAAATAGTGCTAATAAATAACAAATCCACGATTTGTTTGTATTCACTTCAATCAATTTGAATTTCAATCCTCGTTAAATATGATCACTATCGTTTGTAGTACCAATCGAAACAATTCTTTATCATTTAAAATAAGCACACAATATCAAAAATTGCTAGCTGAATCTAACGAGGAGAGCCAAATCGTCGACTTATACAAGCTCCCTGCCGACTATATAGTTTCAGGCTTATACGAAAACGCAGGAAAAAATGAGGTATTTAACAGCATGCAAGACATGATCAAAGCATCTGAAAAAGTGGTCTTTATCGTTCCTGAATACAACGGGTCATTTCCTGGCGTACTCAAAGCCTTTATCGATGGCATGAGCTACCCCAATCCATTAAAAGATAAAAAAGGAGCACTGGTGGGATTATCCTCAGGAATTCAAGGAGCGGGTCTTGCGTTGAGCCATTTGTCTGATATCCTGAATTACTGTGGTATGCACGTTTTAGCTTTAAAGCCGAAACTGGCCCACATAGAAAAAAATATTGATGCCGAATTTAAGATCACAAACAAACTCTATCAGTCACTTTTAGAACAACAAGTGAAGGATTTAATTAAATTTTAAGTTTTCC
>JBLIIJ010000058.1:0-25389 GCA_047635055.1 Cyclobacteriaceae bacterium
ACGCAATAGGTTCATTTCAAAAAACTGCCTCCAAGTCCTGTCATCTGAGGTCATCTTCCCTATCTCCTGCCATTTTCCGTATATCACAATGACCGTAGATCTCATAGTCATTGGCTCAGCCTTGAACTACCATACAAAGTTCCCTTCTCCTTTGTATTCAACATTGGCTGTAGTGAACATACCATTATGTATCCAAGAATTCATCTTAAATTTATTCTGAAAAACATCATACGACAGTACACCTAGCGCATCATGAGATTTGATTTTTTCACCATTCTTCACACTCATTCCCTCACCTACAATGAAGCTTGTAGTACTATCAAGGTCATATCGAATATCTTCAAATACAGAGGTTTTCACCTTAATTCCATGTTGGCTGTAATTCCAGCCGTCACCTATCGATTTCCCTACCATAAAGTCAAACTTAATTACCTCACTTCTAGCCTGCGTGCTAAAGTCTTGTCCACTGATATGGTGAGCTCCCAGAGCCAAAACCATGACCATAATTAACAATATATTTTTATTAATAGACTACATTATTTTATAAACTACAATATGAAAAAATTGCCTCAATAGAGACATTAAACTTATAAGGAGCATTTCCCTCCCTAATCAATATAACCTTTCAGCGCACTCACATAAGCCTCAAAAGCCTCAATGCCTTCTTTTGTAACATTACAAGTGGTCACTGGTTTCTTACCTTTAAATGCTTTTTCAACGGCTATATAACCTGCCGTAGACAATTTGTCAATTTGTACACTTAAGTTGCCGGCCGTTGCACTCGTTTTTTCTTTGATAAAAGTAAACTCTGCAGACTCCAAGTTCATCAACAAGCTCATCACTGCTAAGCGCAATTGAGAATGTAACAGTGGGTCTAATGGTGTAAATCCGCTCATTTTTCAGATCTTTTAAGTAAGTAACCTGGAATCAAATAGCCTGCTATGATCCCGCCTACACCAAAAGTTGATCTACCTCTCCTAAGAACATACTTATAATACAAGTGACCCATAAGGCTATGCCACCTATAATCAACGGTTTAAATCTCATAATTTGACCTGAAAGAAAGGTGCCTATTCCTGCGCTTAGTAATATAACTGCTCCGTGATATCCGTTGAGTTGTCTCATAAAAACAAGGGTGAATATAATGCCCACTCCGGCGGCCGTCCATATATCACCATACATTTTATCTATGTGGCTCACCGCTCCTGCATCCTTTTTTCTTCTTGATCCATAAATACCAGAAGTGATTCCAGCAGGTATTGTAACCAACCACACTATTTCAGGATGAGCAACTTCTGAAAAAGTGGCCAACAGATAATGGCTCAAATTGGCCAACATAATTACCCAACCCCATAGTAAAAAATAAAAAAAACCACCTCGACTGTAGCTTAGCTTAGCATGTACTATCATATCAGAGATAACATTGAGACTTTCCTTTTGGTCATTTTTTATTCCTGTTCCAAATATAATTAAGTTTATATTATAAACTAGTTTACTATTTAAAAATTAAAAAGAGGAATCAAAAAATAATGAGTCGACATACTTCTGAATAATCAAATCATTGAATAATCAATTTCAGAACCGAGGATTGTTGATTATTAATCATTTTAAGGAAATATAAACTAGGCTCAAACTCAGCCAAATCCAATACAATCGTATAATTACCTGAACTCAATTTTTCCTCGTATAGATGACTAATCTGCTTACCTGCAAGGTCGAATAAATAGACATTGACCATTCCTGCTTGTTGATTATGAAAACTTAAGGCTACTTTATCAAAAGTGGGATTTGGATAGAAGCGAAATATTGGATGAATATCCTCACCATGTAGCACATTCCTGAAATTTTGCAGACCTGGAGTTCCTGTATATGCTACAGCTACCCAATTCTCGGAATTAGAATTATCTAATCTTGATTCCAATAAGGCTATAGTATAATTAGCATCATTCGCTGACACAGGCCAAGGAGAAATGTTCGTGTAACAAACCTCATCATGCAAGTTACCCTCATCATCAAATAACTTCACACAGTCGCTTTCCCCAGACAATCCAAAGTCAAAATTTCCAGTAAACGCAGAAACATCTCTATTTAAAGCAGAAAACCGTTCTTTGTTTTTAGCTATTATAATATACCCGCCTCTTTTTATCACTGTGTTGGCCGGAAACACAAATTCATTTTCACTTTTAGCGTCTTGAATTGACCATCCAGAAATATCCGCATTAATCTCACTAATATTGGCCAGCTCTACCCAGTCATCTGTATTAAAGTCATCTGTTGATTTGGCATTTATCTCATTGATTACCAATTCAACGACATCACTCGTAATCTCAAATATTGGTCTAATTGTAGTACTTGCTTTTAAATCAACCATCAATTCATCATTTGTTGATTCAAGGTCTCCCTCCCATCGAACAAACTGATAACCTTTATTAGGAATAGCTGAAATCCGTATTGGCACATCTTGAAAATAATACCCTAACCAATTTGACTGATTGACTGTGACATTATTAACCCTAACATCTCCAGCAAGATTATTCGCATTTACGATTGTTAAGCTTCTTTTTGCAACACCAAATTGACTCGCGATATGAGTCCAGACATAGGCGCTTCTTTGATTGGCAAAATACTTCATTGATTGAATCGCGTTGTTCCACCCCCAAAGATCAGCATTCCATCTATTCAAATGACGGCCGATTTCAACTTCTATTTTTGTGGTCTGCTTATCAATATCTTCGATCAAACTACTTGATAGATAGGTCGAGTTAAGTTCATCTGCAAAAAAATTAATGAAGTCATGCTTAAAAGACTCATTTACCATCAACTGTCTAAGCAAAAGTGTGGACCAAGGCGGATTTGGCCAGTATGGTCCGTCCGCTGTTAAAGCGAAACTAAGTGTATTTCGTTCAATACCGTCGTTATACATGTTGAACCCAAAATCCTTATCATAAGTAATCCATTTCCAACGTCCTGTTGTGGTGTTTTCTCGCCAATACTTAATATTATTTCCTGGCCAATCGGTGTTGTCTATAAAAATATTCCCAACCTGATAGCGTATAAAATTATTCACATCCATTTGTTGCCTCACGTAATCGTAATTTGAATCAACAGATAAATCATTGTTAGTTATAAAGTCTAGCAAAGACAAATAATGATCGTTCTCTCCCTCTAAAACCACATTGTTCGCTTCTAGTAATTGTACATCTTCGGCATTAACACTATGGTGTGCTGCGATATAATCCTCATTGAGTTTCTCCCTAATATTTAATATCCCCCAATATTCTCCATTTAGATAAACGACAGATGGCCTAAAGGCGAGTTGATCCACATCGTCGCTCATGAGTGTATTCATAAAGCCATCTCTAAACATACTCGAATTCCAATCATTCCCAGAATTTCTCAAAACGAAACTATGAAAGGTATTGATATCTAATGAAGGAAAAATGGGGTATTCCAAAGCTCCTTCATAGGAATTACGAAAGTGGAGTGCAAGAGATCTTTGCTCATTGGCACGAGACCATCCTCCAAATATTTTAGCTCCTGCATTTATTGAAAAACCACCAGCGCTATTCTGCTCGAACATTTCTACATGTATAGGGATCTCTCTGTCTTGCCAAAAATTTGCTCCAAAAAACGGACGGTTTTCTTCCGCATTGGGGCCAAGAACATATATTCCTTTATTGTAATCCCATAAATTATCAGGATCAGTCATCAACGAGATAATGGGCAAATCCTTATGATCTGTATTAATCAAGTATGATCGACTCTGAATTGTTCCCTTTAACCGACTCGGATCAACTATAATGGCTCGAATTCCAGCGGTAGTACTTACTTCAATGGGTGTTTCATACAACTGCCCATCCACATCAGGATCAGAGCCATCCAAAGTGTAATAAATAGACAAATTTTCATCATCAACAGAAGATAACACCAACATAAAGCCAGAATCATATATTCCAGCTTCTTTCGAAAATCGAAGTTCGGCTACATCTGAGCTAAAGACCTGATCTCCATTACTTGCGTTCGGAGTTGCTGGATTAAAGTAACTATATGCCTCTCCTCCATCTGGCACACGGCCAAAAGACACGTCTCTACCCATAGGACTTAGAACCAAAGAATCTATTGTTTTACCTTCAGGGCTTGTTAAATAAATGGTCTCTCCTTCAGCACTAATTTTAAAATCTGTATGTAGGCCTCCTTTTGATTGTAAACTCAAATAAGGGGAAATGACATATGTGCCATTGGTGCGATAGCCTAAAGATAAAAATGGGATGCATGTTAAATCGGATGAACCTATGGAATGATTATGAACCTGAATAGCAAGTACATTTTTCCCAGTATTTAAAATACCAGCTAAATTTTCTGATTCATACCTATTTGGCATACCTCCTTCATACATCATGGCCTCATGATCAAAATCATCAGCCGGAGTATCAAATGCGGGTGGCGTATTACCAGCAATATTATCACGGGCTATTTCTATGCCATTTAGATACGCAACAAAACCATCATCAAAATCAATATCTAATATAACCTTGCCAATATCATTGATATTATTTAATTCAAATTCCTTCCTGATAAATACTGACATCACCTCTGAAACGATAGTAGAATCATCATTATCTCCATAGCCAAAACCACTTTTCCCAATTAACCAGTTATCAGCATCAAATGAAACATCACGCCATGTACTTGATTGCTCCGACTCTGGAACAATGTACGACCACAAATCCCCAACATCAATGATAGTCTCCCAATACAATGGAGGATCGGCTCTATTTTTTCCTGATGCATTAATAATTAAAAAATTCCCAGAGCCAAGAATTGTACTGGGCATTATCCAAGAAGACATTTTCTCATCCGAAAGTCCGTATCCCGCAATATCTACAGCTTCGTTTGACGAATTATATAGCTCTATCCAGTCTGGCGTGTCTTCATCTTCATCTATAAGCGTGTTGCTATTTGAAGACATAACCTCATTAATAACCAAATTCTGTGCGGATAGGATATTTATCAATAAAAAGGTAAGAACTATATGTAGAATGCTATTAATTCTTCTTCTTACCATTGGGTTATATTGGTTTAATTCTAGGACAAAGGTCAAAATAATAATTTTCAATCAAAGTAATTGAACGGTCAGAACAAATCAGTGCTATAAACGCTTTGTGATGTCCAATTTGACAGGTAATTGAAACATCACCGTAGGTCCGATTGGACTATGAGAATTCTGATTATCGAAACTATACTTTTTTTATTAAAAAAAAATAATCTAAGAACAATAAGCAAGTTTCATGCTCTGGTTTGCTCTAGAAAAAGCAAAGTTTTATTTTCCCTTAAATACCAAAATATTTTCCCTTTTATTGGATTATTTCGAAACTTAAAAAGAGCTGAGCTCCCTATTTACTCTCCTAAGGACCTGTCCTTTTAATATAATATGAGTTAATAGGCAATTATTTCATCCGACTAAAAAGGTTCTTTCTATATTTAAAAGAAAAAAGAATGCCACTCATTAAACTCACCTCAATTATTTGCGAATGCCCGGAGGAAACGGACAAGGATGAGATATACTTAAAATTTCAAGGGCAAAAAATCTGGCCTGGTGATAAGAAATTCATCAAAATTGATTCTGATGAAGAACTAACTATTGGCCTTAAAACGAAAATCACTAAGCTGGGGTGGATGACTATTGAGCTTTGGGAATATGATTTGACTACCTCAAATGATCACTTAGGAGATTTTCATTTAGACATAGAAAGTGAATTACCTGGAACCAACACTACCATATTGTCTAGAAATAAAGAAGGAGCCGAACGAGCGAGTTACATGTTGAATTGGGAAATACTTTGAAATCAATAACATCAAAAAAAGCTCATGAGATATGAATTAGGCAAAATTTTTTCAATGGAGGTGCCCCATCGCTGCATTTATGAAGCAGGAAATAAGCGTCGGAATATTTAAATCTACTGGCGAAAATAAAAAAAGGCAGATGCCAATAACATCTGCCTTCATTGCTTGATTAATATCGTCTTACCTTTCCGCTACCAGAAGAATTGGACCTGATTTTATCAGGATTTCCTTTATAATATACATTGCCGCTACCAGAAATATTAGCGTCAATACCTTCGGAAACATCTATTTCACATTTTCCCGACCCGCTTATCGAAGCATCGAGTGTCACAACTTGAAGATTGGCTGCCATCACTGAGCCAGACCCACTAATATCCAAATCCATATCTTCACCAGAACCTGAGAGTTTTAATCGTCCACTCCCTGAAATTGACACATCTAAGTCCGCAGAATTAATGGACA
Source organism: Cyclobacteriaceae bacterium (assembly GCA_047635055.1). Lineage (GTDB taxonomy): Bacteria > Bacteroidota > Bacteroidia > Cytophagales > Cyclobacteriaceae > JAVJRN01. Next base: position 6,307 of record JBLIIJ010000058.1, read on the forward strand.
ATTCCATATCGCCCGAACCTGAGACCGAAAGATCCAAATTTCGTGTATTAAATTGATTCTCGCCATAAACTTCTCCTGATCCACTGACGCCTATTCGAGAAATGTCTTTCATGGTTACGTAGACTTTAACATTCCTAAGCTCGCTATCTCTCCATCCCGACCAGCCACTTTCTCTATTTCTGATCTTTAATCGATCACCACGCATTTCAAATTCAATTTTTTCCATTGCCTCATCAGAACATACAATTTCCACTGACACTATTTCTCCTTGTTTCACATATAGTGTGCCAGGTATAGCCAAATCAATACCTGTAAAATCCTTAATATCTACTTTTCGCTTTTGCCCAAAAGCTGTTGTTATCATTAAAAAGGCAAAAGCACATTGAATTAGTCGTTTCATAGTCGTTAGTTTGAATTTGAGTTTGAATAAAGGACGATACTCAAATTAAAAGGTTGCTTGACAACACTGAACAAATAGAAAAAACCATCTTCAATAACTTTGTACTCGATGAGTGAAAAAGAAAAAGAATTGGTCTCAAAATTACGCGAAGGAGATCATCAAGCTTATAAGTCTTTATTTAATCAATATTACGAGTTACTTGTAGCCTATTCTCTCAAATACCAGCAAGATATTGACGTGGCTAGGGACATAGCCCAAAGAACCATCACTAACATATTTGAAAAAAACGGTCGCTGAATATTACGTTTTCGATAAAAGCTTATCTTACAAAAAGTGTCTATTACGATTCGATCCAAGAGGCTGAAAAAGTATTGAAAAAAGAAAGCATCGTTCCTGAAGGTTTTATACTGGACAAGGATGAACTTGTGAAAGCAGAAAGTGAAGCAAACATATGGAAAGAAGTCTATGAACTCACTGACCAGCAACAGCTCATTCTAAAATGATCTCGGTTTGAAGATAAAAGCAATCAAGGAATTGCTGACCAATTGAATATATCCAAAAGAACCGTAGAAAAGCATATTTCCAATGCACTCAATTATCTGCAAATGCACCTCAAGGACATTTTCTTCTTTTTTTAATAAAAAAATGAAATCCGTCTACGTGTAGTGGCCTGCTCATTACTCTTAAGTGTGATGAAAAGTAAGAACAGGTACAATAAACTCATGATATCCGCCTTGCGGAATGATTTAAATAAAAGCGAGAGCGAGGAATTTCAAGAATATTTAGCCATCCCAGAGTACGAAAAGGAGTACGCGGATATGAAGGTGATTTGGTCAAAATTACCAAAAGAATATTTTCTAAGACTGAAGCACAAAAAGGAAGACTGGTAAAATATCAATTATCAAATTAGAAGAAAAAATCCAATTTACAAAACGCTCCTGATCGCTGCTGCAACAGTTTCGAATCGTGCATTAGACGACCCAAATGGTGCACCGATTTCTGTGGATTCCAATATTGAAGGAGGTTTTGGGATTTTCGGAGGTATCGCCTCCTATACTGACATTATCTCTTATGATCTTTATCCATATTTATTCGAGGAATAAAAAAAGGCGAATCTCACGATTCGCCTTTCAATTTATCTAACTGATTAGAAGATTTACTCTTCTTTCTTGTCATTCTCTTTGTCCGACTTTTTCGACTTTTTCACTTTCTGCTTTACTGTCAGCGTCTCAGACTTACCATCCCATTCTACATGAATAGTATCTCCCTCCTGAAGCTCTCCTTTCAGTATTTCTTCCGCAAGAGGATCCTCTAAATACTTTTGGATAGCCCTATTTAATGGTCGCGCTCCATAAGCAGGATCGTATCCTTTATCAGACAAAAAGTCTTTCGCCTTTTTAGTCAAATCTACATGGAAGCCCAAGTCGATAATTCTTGTAAATAACTTGCCTAATGTGATATCTATGATTTCATGTATATGCTTTCTTTCCAGTGAGTTGAAAACAATTACATCATCTAACCTATTCAAAAACTCAGGACTGAAGACTTTTTTCAAAGCACTTTGAATTGTCGACTTCATCACATCTCCTGAAGCTTCCTTTCTAGATGAAGTGGCAAAACCAATACCAGCACCAAAGTCCTTCAAATCACGAACTCCAATGTTTGAAGTCATAATAATAATGGTATTTCTAAAATCTACCCTTCTTCCAAGACCGTCAGTCAAAACCCCATCGTCAAGCACTTGAAGCAATATATTGAATACATCTGGATGTGCCTTTTCAATTTCGTCAAGTAATACTACTGCATAAGGTTTACGTCTTACTTTCTCTGTTAACTGACCACCTTCTTCATAGCCAACATATCCTGGAGGCGCTCCCACTAGTCTCGACACAGAGAATTTCTCCATGTACTCACTCATGTCTATTCGAATTAAAGAATCTTCCTTGTCGAACAAATAGGATGATAATACCTTTGCCATTTCTGTTTTACCAACCCCGGTTGGGCCAAGAAATATGAATGATCCTATAGGCTTCTTAGGGTCCTTCAATCCAACGCGTGTTCTCTGAATAGCTTTAGTCAATTTGCCCACAGCATCGCTCTGCCCAATGACCTTTTTAGCCAACTCGTTCTTCATGTTAAGAAGCTTCGCACCTTCTTTTTGTGCGACACGATTCGTAGGTATACCCGTCATCATAGCTATTACTTCAGCTACATTATCTTCTGTCACCTCATAGCGACGTGTACGAGTATCTTCTTCCCACTTATTTTTCTCCTCATCTAACTGTGCAAGAAGCTTTTTTTCTTTATCTCGTAATTGAGCAGCTTCCTCGTATTTCTGGCTTTTTACTACACGATTTTTTTCTTTTTTAACATCCTCGATTTGCGTTTCAAGCGTTATTATTTGCTCAGGAACGTTGATATTTTTAATGTGAACACGTGCACCTGCCTCATCAAGAACATCTATAGCCTTGTCTGGAAGGTATCGATCGCTAATGTACCTATCGGAAAGATTGACACAAGCCTCAAGAGCCTCTTTCGTATAATTCACATGATGGTGATCCTGATATTTATCTTTTATATTATCCAAAATCTGTAAAGTCTCCTCTGGCGTTGTGGCATCAACCATCACCATTTGAAAACGTCGCGCTAGCGCACCATCCTTTTCGATATATTGTCTGTATTCGTCTAAAGTAGTTGCTCCTATGCATTGAATTTCTCCTCTGGCAAGGGCAGGTTTAAACATATTTGAAGCATCCAAAGAACCTGAAGCTCCTCCGGCTCCTACGATCGTGTGTAGCTCATCGATAAAAAGTATGACATCCGGAGATTTTTCAATCTCATTCATCACTGCTTTCATTCTTTCTTCAAACTGTCCTCTATATTTCGTTCCCGCCACTAATGAGGCCAGATCTAAGGTCACAACCCTTTTGCCAAAGAGTATTCTCGACACCTTTTTCTGTACAATTCTCAAAGCAAGACCTTCTGCTATCGCCGTTTTACCAACTCCTGGCTCACCTATAAGTATTGGATTATTCTTTTTCCTTCTCGACAGGATTTGCGCTACTCTCTCTATTTCTTTTTCACGACCAACTATCGGATCAAGCTTGTCATCCTCAGCAAATTTGGTTAAATCTCTTCCAAAATTATCAAGCACTGGCGTTCGCGACTTCTCGTTACTTTTTCCAGCAGGTTCTTTTCCCGAACTACCTGAACCTGAAGACGATCCACCAAACATTTTACCAGAATCTTCATCTCCATCATCAGTCTCTGATTGCGCAAGTGGGTTTTCTGTTTGGTATTCCAAAAGCTCTTTCACCACATCGTAGCTTACATCAAATTTATCAAGTATCTGAGTAGCTAGATTATCTTCATCACGAAGAATTGACAACAACAAATGCTCTGTTCCTATCAACTGACTTTTGAAAATTTTAGCTTCCAAATACGTAATCTTCAGCACTTTTTCAGACTGCCTGGTCAGTGGAATATTTGCTAGATTCTTAACATTACTTGTTGCCGTTCCTTTGGTCGCCTGTTCTATTGACGATCTCAGTTCTTCAAGCGACACGCCTAGTTTTTTGAGTAAGCTCACTGCTACACCCTCTCCTTCTCGGATCATGCCTAACAATAAATGCTCGGTGCCAATATAATCATGGCCCAGCCGCAGGGCTTCTTCTCTGCTCAAAGAGATTACTTCTTTTACTCTATTTGAAAATTTCGCTTCCATAAATATGGATTTATCTTAATGTGTGTATCTAGTAAAAATAAACTTATTATCTATTAAATGCTTATTAACAGATGCTTTTTAAACACAAGGTTTTCCGTAAATGTTCACGGCCTTGCCATTGATTTTCGGAGAACTTCAGTCGAACGACTGCCTTCACACAGAATTAGATCAATAATGCTTAAGTTCGGTGCAAAGTTGCTGCCAAAAAGCTGAGTGTATTCAAACTCGCTATAAATCTGACGAAGATTAAACTGTTTTTTTGGATTTATTAGATTTCTTAGGTCCAAAAGATGATTTTCTGGCTTTGGCGTAAAATCTGAGGTATACTCTAAAGTCATGTCAATCTGCATAATTTTAAGACATAATGTCATGAAGTCATGATTAAGCTCAATTAGATATTTTGGTTTTTTGACCCAAATGTCAGAGAAAAGATCCCAGAAATAATCAAAAAATGGTGAGTTTCCATAATAAGATTCAATGGCTCTCATATGATCTCTTAGCCAAGTTTGATCATAATCGATGATAACATCTTTCGTTGGGGTATGATTCTTATACCTCACAGGAACAGTTAAACACTCTATTGACTTGGGGCCATGCACATAGCATCTGTTTCTATAAGTCTGCTTAATAAAATGATCATTTATTTCAAACAGTACTTTATCACTTTGAAATAATGTTATAAAGTATTCCAAAGAACCCAAATAATGTGGTTCGATCAAAACTATTCCACTCATAGAAACTGCGAAATATCTCCCTTGCCTTCTCTTATAACATTAGGATAACCTTCAGAGCAATCCACGATGGTACTGGCTTTTACATCTCCATAACCACCATCAATAATCAAATCAACTTTATTTTTGAATTCTTCGTATATCAATTCTGGATCAGTCGCATATTCATGAATGTCATCATCGTGAATTGACGTAGTAATGATTGGATTGCCCAATTCACGCACGATATTTCTTGGTATATTATTATTGGGAACTCTGATACCTACCGTCTTTTTTTTTAAATTCAGAATTTTAGGTGTCCTAGCTGAAGATTCCAATATAAACGTGTAGGGCCCTGGCAATGCTTTTTTCATCAATTTAAAAATAGGTGTCTCTACATGTTTAGCATATTCAGCAATATGACTTAAATCATAACAGATAAAGGCCAAATTCAACACCTTCCCTTTTATCCCTTTTATCATTTTAACACGCTCAATAGCTTTACTATTAAATATATCACACCCTAAACCATAAACCGTATCAGTAGGATATATAATAACCCCACCATCGCGCAAAACCTTTACGACTTGTCGAATTTTCTTTTCTTCCGGATTTTCTTCGTAAAGTTTGATAAGAGTTGCCGCCATAACTTAAAATTAAGGCTAAATGTTAAAATAATAACTGCTGCCCCTGTTAAACAAACGAATGTTTATGTTCAAACTGAAATATAGTTAGCGAAAGAGGCCGTTTACAAGACCAAAATGATGAAAATTTCATAAATCTGAAACGATTGTTCTATAGACTTAAATCTAAAATGAAAATTATCTTATAATTTTGCGGTATGGGTGATTTTCTGAGAAAGCGATTCGAAAAATTTACAGCAGCAAACGAAGTTAGAAGTAAGGGCATTTACCCTTTTTTTAGAACTTTCGAATCTGAGCAAAGTACCGTCGTTACGGTTCAAGGTCAAAAACTTCTAATGTTCGGCTCAAATAGCTATTTAGGTTTGACTACCCACCCGAAGGTAAAAGAAGCTTCAGCAGCCGCGCTAAAAAAATATGGTACAAGCTTTTCTGGTTCCCGATTCCTAAATGGAACGTCTGACCTTCATATTGAATTAGAGGATAGATTAGCTAAATTTTTAAAAAAAGAGGCTGTTATTGTCTACAGTACTGGATTTCAAGTAAATCTTGGCGTCATTCCTAGTATTACAACAAAAAATGATGTCATACTCATTGACAGATTAAATCATGCTTCTATCATCGAAGGGGCGAGATTGTCCGATGCTAAAACTGTCGTTTTTCGCCATAACGATATGGAATCTCTAGAGGGTAAACTCAAAAAGCTAGGAGATGCAGAAATGCGATTTATTATTGTTGATGGCGTGTTTAGCATGGAAGGAAACATTGCAAATGTGCCGGAAATAGTCAAACTAGCTGATAAATATAATGCGGTTGTTATGACAGATTGCGCACATGCGGTTGGTGTTTTGGGAGACCATGGAAGAGGAACCCCTTCTCACTTCGACCTGGACGATGAAGTTGATTTGATCGGAGGTACGTTTAGCAAATCATTTGCGTCGCTTGGCGGCTTCATTGGTGGTAATAAAGAAACTATCGATTACATGCGTCATCATTCGCGATCACTTATATTCAGTGCAAGCATGACTCCTGCCTCTACTGCTGCGACTATGGCAGCATTGAATATTATGGAAACAGATGATTCTCACCGATTACGACTCTGGGAAAATACGAATCATGCCCTTGGTAGGTTCAAAGACTTGGGGTTTGATACTGGTAATTCCGAAACACCTATCATTCCTATTTATGTGAGGGATAATGAAAAGACCTATGCTTATACCATGAGACTAATGCAAGAAGGTGTTTTCGTCAATCCCGTCGTTGCTCCAGCTGTTTCTCCACAAGACTCTTTAATCCGTTTTTCCTTGATGGCCACCCACACTATTGATCAAGTTGATACTGCTATTGATAAAATGGTATCAGTCGCTAAAGAACTAGATATTGTCTTCGAACCAACAACTGTGTAATTGTTAGTTGCACTAACAGGAGCTAATGGCTTTCTCGGAAAACACATTTTAACTCAGGCAGCCCAGTCAGGTAATCATGTAATCGCTTTCGTCAGGTCTAAAGACAAACTTGAAGAGTTTAGTAACAATAGGCAAGTGACTATTATTGAAGAGTCATATTTAGATAATGTTCTTTTCGTTAAAAAGCTACAGAATTTAATCACAGAATTTGGTCTTTTTGATCTCTTTATACATAATGCGGGCTTAACTAATAGCTTAGATACAGCACCTTTCTTTGATGTTAATGTTGGTTTGACAAAATTCATAGTTAAAGGCCTTAACAGTATTAATGCGATCAAAGTATCAGGAAGGATTGCATATATTTCCTCCTTAGCTGCACATGGACCTAAAAATGCACACGGACCAGTTTCTTCCTATGGAGAGAGTAAGCTAGCAGCTGAACAAATCATCAAAAAGTCTGGGTTTAACTACACGATATTCAGACCAACTGGCATTTATGGACCTGGCGACACAGCCTTTTTACCTATGTTCAAATCGGCTAAAATCGGATTTCACTTTGACTTATCTAAGAAAGACCAAAAATTAACCTTGATTCTGTCGAGCGATTTAGCAAAGCTTATTGTAAGAGCTAATGAGTACCCCAATAAAATTCTTGTGAGCATCTCAGATGGACACACTTACACTCAAAAAGAATTGGCCAAGGTATTTGCACAAGTATTCAATAAAAATGTGCGCTACCTAAGAATTAATCCTCGCTTGGCAATTTTCGGATTATTGTGGAGTGATAAGAGGCATAAAAAGGCTAATAACACCCCTGAAGTCACCTTAGAGAAGTATAAAGAGATTTCTCAAGATTGGGATGTCGATGACTTGAATCAACACACACCAGAAGATGCAGCGTTTCTGCCTTTAAAGGAAGGATTTGAATTAACTTTGCGCGCTTATCGACAAAAATCACTAATCTAACCAATGCTTTCTGTTGAACCAGTCACTTCAAAGAAGGAACTTCTAGCCTTCATCAAATTTCCCATGGACTTGTACAGGGGTAATAGTTTTCATGTGCCCCCTATTGTTGATTTTGAATTGAGTACTCTCGATCAAAAGAAAAACCCCGCGTTTGACCATTGTAAAGCGTCCTACTGGTTGGTAAAAAAGGAAGGTAAAATTGTTGGACGTATTGCCGGAATTATACATGATAAAGAACTGGCAGAAAAAGGGAAGGCAAGGTTTGGCTGGATCGATTTTATTGATGATCAGAAAGTGGTCGATTTACTTTTTGAAACAGTAAAACAGTGGTCCGAAGAGCAGCATGCAAGCGAATTGCACGGACCATTAGGCTTCACAGATTTAGATTTTGAAGGCGCTTTGGTTTCTGGATATGATCAAATGGCAACTCAAGCGACGATATACAATCATCCTTATTATATCTCGCATTATGAACGTTGTGGATTCACTAAAGCTGTGGATTGGGTGGAGGTTCGCTCTTATGTCCCGAAAGAAGTGCCTCGGAAAATAGCCAGGTCAGCATCATTGGCCTCCAATAGATTTGGTCTTAAGATTAAAGAATTCAAGCGTGCTAAGGATACCCTTAAATACGCTGAAGGTGTCTTTAAAGTACTAAATGAAGCATACAGCGATCTCTATGGTTATTATGAGCTTACTGAAAAACAGATTAAGTATTATGTGGATCAGTATTTTGGCTTTATTCGGAAGGAATACGTAAGCATCGTGGTAAATGATAAAGATGAAGTAGTTGCCGTGGCAATTTCACTGCCTACTTTGTCAAGAGCTTTTCAAAAATCAAAAGGAAGTTTTTTCCCATTTGGATTTTTTCATATCTTGAAAGCTTTTTACAGTAATAAGCATTTAGATTTATTTTTAATTGGCGCTTCGCCAGATTATCAAAAACTCGGAGCAAGTGCTGTAATATTCAATGCCTTACTTACCACTTACATCAAAAAGGGTGTAGAGTATATCAGCACTGGACCTATGTTAGCAACCAACAGAGCAGTACTAAATCAATGGGCAGAGTTTTCAGAACATTTGCACGACGTTAACATCCGAAGAAGATGCTACACTAAAAGTCTGATCAATGAGTAAAACAGCATTAGTTATTGGAGGTTCAAGCGGCATAGGTCTCGCAACAGTGAAGAAAATGTGCTCTTCCGGCTTCAATATAATCATTGTACATCGTGAAAGAAGACAGGGTGAAGCTGAGCTCATTAAGACAGTTGATACACTTAAAAGGGTTCATCGAGTCGATATCACGCTGTTTAATATAGATGGGACGAGACCTGAGAAAGTCGATGAACTTATATTCAGGTTAGACGATCGTTACAGAAGTTTAGATCTTGTTTTACTTTCTATTTCGAGAGGAAATTTAAAACCGTTAGACTCGAGCAAACAAAGTTTTTTAAATGCCCAAGATTTCGCACTAACAATGGAAGCTATGGGCTACAACCTACAGGTTTGGGCTAGTAAATTATTCTCCGCACAGCTCCTGAATAAAGGATGTAGGTTTATCACACTAACCTCAGAGGGTAATAAAAAAGTATGGAGTGGTTATGGAGCAGTCGCGGCATCAAAAGCCGCCCTCGAGACATTAACGAATTATTTGGCTGTTGAAATGAGTAGATATGGCATTCGTTTCAATGTGATACAAGCTGGTGTTACGGATACCCCCTCACTGCGGATGATCCCGAATTCTGCTCAGCTCATAAAGGAAAGCATTGAGCGAAACCCTTACAAAAGACTTACTACCCCTGAGGATGTCGCGAACGTTGTATATTTGCTTTGTCAACCTGAAGCAGACTGGATCAATGGTACATTGATCCATGTAGATGGTGGCGAGCACTTAGTGTAATCAAGAATGAATCCAGCAGCTATAATTTCGGCACTTCCTTACGCCGATCCATTTCACTTCGTTGATGAATTGAATGAGGTTGATGACGAACATATTATCGGACATTATACCATCAAGGAAAACGAATATTATTTCAAGGGTCATTTTCCCGGCATGCCGGTAGTCCCAGGGGTAATTATAACAGAAATCATGGCGCAAATTGGATTAGTCTGCTTTGGCATATATTTAAAAGGGGACAAATCGATGGGAGATGTATTACCCGTCTTCAATCATTCGAACATTGACTTCCTTCGTCCCGTAAAACCTCTGGACAAACTTCGAATTGAGGCTAAAAAGATATACTTTCGGTTCGGAAAATTAAAATGTAAAGTCAGTTGTAGTTGCGAAGGTGTTGAAATTGCACGTGGAGAGCTCTCTGGCATGATAGTAAATAAATCAAATCTTGGATAAGAAAAGAGTTGTAATAACTGGGATGGGAGTAGTTGCTCCCAATGGTGTAGGCACTGAAACATACTTCAGCAATTTACTTAATGGGGTCTCCGGCCTAAAACATTCTTTAGAAATGGAGAGCCTGAACCTCAGATGTCAGGTAAGTGGTATGCCAGATGTATCTCAAGAATATATCGAGAGCAAACTTCCTCGCCTATTAGCTAACTCATTAGGCAATAGAGGAATAGTATACGCTTGCCTTGCCGCATTGGAGGCTTGGGAAAAAGCCGGCCTTCCTATTAATGATCAGCTCAAAGAGAATATCGGAATGGTATTCGGCTCAGGTGCCTTAGGCCTTGACACCTCAATAGGGGAGATAGTTTCTACGATCGAAAGTGGAAATAGCCGTAGACTTGGTAGCCGAAAAATACCGCAAAGCATGAATAGCGGCGCTGCTGCGCACATTAACTATCTTTTGGGACTTGGTGGCCCAGTCCTTTCTAACTCTTCAGCCTGCATTACGGGAAGTGAAGCGCTGTTGACTGGTTATGATCAGATTCAACTAGGAAAAGCCGATATAATGCTTTGTGGAAGCACTGAAGGTGACGGACGATACATTTGGGCAGGTTTTGACGCAATGCGCGTTCTTTGTTCTGACTCAAATGAAGCCCCTCAGACCGCTTCACGCCCAATGAGCGCTAATCCAACGGGATTTGTACCTGCTTCTGGTGCAGGTGCAATGGTTATAGAAACACTGGAATCCGCTATCGCAAGAAATGCGACTATTTATGCCGAAGTTCTTGGAGGTCACCAAAATAGCGGAGGCTTAAGAAATGGTGGGACAATGACTGCACCAAATTCAGCCGCTGTTGTTGGTTGCATTAAGGCTGCCATAAAAAAAGCAGGGATTGATGCTTCCGAAATTGATTTGATTAATGGACACCTGACCTCCACAAAGGGAGATGTATTAGAAATACAAAACTGGGTGAATGCTTTAGGTCGAAAAGGTAATGACTTTCCATATATCAACACACCAAAATCCATGATCGGCCATTGCATCGCAGGAGCAGGATCTATTGAATTAAACGCATCAATATTGCAATTATATAATCAGCAAATTCATGCCAATTTAAATACCGAATCATTGAACCCTATCATCACAGATTTGGTTGATTCATCAAAAATTGTAGATCAATCTCAAAAAGTTGAGCTAAACACTGTAATAAAAGCTAATTTTGGATTTGGAGATTTGAATTGTGCAGTAGTATTAAGAAAATTTGAGCATGGAAAAAACTGAAATCAAAGAAAAACTAATAGGAATCATTAAAACGTACGTTCCCGAAGAGATATCACTAGACAATGTCGGTGATGATCAGGACCTCATTAATGACCTACAAATTAACTCAGCGCATATCGTAGATATCGTGCTTGACATTGAAGATACTTTTGATATCATGATTGAAGATGAGGTTATAGGTGAAATGAACACCGTTCAAGACTCGGTAAATATCATTGCCTCTAAAGTAGCTGAAAACGCTTAAGCAGTCTTTATATTAGCATAGAGAGATATCTCTATTCCTTTTTAATGAACTGAATCAACAATACCGCTCCAAAATACATCAACCTAGAATCGGTCGTTACATTTTGGAGCTTTGTTTTTTTAGGCCAGTAAATTGAGATTAAAAGGCAAGCCGTAATATTTATTGTAATCCCATCGTAAAGGATTAACCCTATCTACCTACACGTACTTAAGGGTGCACTTCTTACGCTGGCTAGAGCAAGGGCAATATGCTTGGTTATAAAATATCTGAAAATTGGATTATCTAGATTAGCCGTAGGAAAATACGGATCCCAGGAAATTTAAAATTGTAATCAGCCACCATTCATTTTAGTCGATTGGAACTCGTAATTTTTTTACGAAAACCATGGGATTAGATCTATCAAAATTGAATGGATCGTTCTAACCTTTCCATTGTTCCATATCTCGCTAAGCGCGATTTCCTGTTATTGTCCAAAATCAAGATGATTGCCTTTTTCTCTAAACGTCCCTAATGAGGTACAAAGCCGCTCAAACAACTTCGCTACACTCCAACATCATAGAATCTTAGAGGCTCGGTAATAGCATAAATATTCTTTTCCCCTACTTACTTAGTGCAAAAAAGAAATTACCATTGTTTGTAGATAATCTAATCTCCACTGGGATATTAGTATCCTTTTCCAGTGTTACATAATTCTTCTTCTCTCTTGGGAATTCTTTAATTGGTGGAAAGATTAGCTCATATGATTTTTGTCCTTTTTTATTGAACAACTGGTCTGGTGTCATTGTGAATTCATATAAGTGATTGGCGATATAAAGTCTAGCCTCTTCATCATTTGTCAAGTTCAATTCTTTTGATCTTACGTACATATATGCACTTAATGCATCAGTAAATGCCACTCCTACTTTTGGATATACATTGACACTAGTTTCCTGTTTCTCTTGCTTATAAGTTTCCGCATATATAGAGTCGGTATAGGTAAACTCATCAAGTTGAATATCACTTTTCTTGCCTGTCATTACAATCCGCGAAGCATGATGGGGTTGAAATGTTGTCGCATTAACATATGATTCAAAACGAAGGTCTACATTGGCAAATATTCTTAACCAGCCGACAGTTTTCAATTTGAATTGTACCAAATAATGTTGCTGGTCGTCAATAATATGAAACCTATGATCAACGAACAACTCAGCATCACCAATTTTTAACCAACCATATTTGATCTTATAATTAAGCGTCTCATCAAGCTTTAAATACTTATTGTCTTGCGCCTCCACTGACTCAGTTGAAAACAGCATAAAACAGCTTAGTACGGTAAAAAAAATCAGTTTTCTCATAATTCTATTGTTTTTTAATCAGATTCAAATATTTCGATTGTATTTGTTTGATTAAACTATCCCAATTTGTATCTCGTGCATATTGGAGCGCTTTACTTTTCATATTATTGAACAAGGCCTTATCCTCACTCAATTTTCTAATATGATCATTAAATGCTTGCTCATTTTTAGGTTCAATCAAATAACCGGTTTCTCCATGTTTAACAATATTTTTTGGCCCCCCAGCATTTGCTGCAATTACCGGCAAACCTGAGGCCATGGCTTCTAGCACAACATTCCCGAACGTATCAGTGAGTGATGGAAATACAAAAATATCAGCAGAGGCATATACCTCTGATAATTCATGTCCAACCAATTTTCCTGTAAAAAGCGTATTTTTCTTATTTGATTCCTTTTCCATTTTCTCCCGCTCGGGTCCTTCACCTGTAATAATGAGCAGTACGTTTTGCGGCAAAATATGGCTCAGTCTAATAAGCATATCTGTCTCCTTATAATGGAATAATCTACTGACAAACAGTATTTTAATTTTTTCCTGCGCTCCCCAAGTACTGATCAGTTCCTCCGAGCGATGATCTGGATTGTATTTCTGACTATCTACTCCTCTCCCCCAAATTCCAATTTTATCCGGAGATAAACCTTCCCCAACTAAAAACTCTTTCATCGAAAGTGTGGGTGCTAAAACTAAGGAGGCCTTATCGTAAAGATTTGTCATGCGATGGTCCAATTTTTTTCTAAAAAAACTCCTAAAAGGAAGCCAGTTATAGTAATCTAAATAACCACTAAAATGGGTGTGATAGATTGTTATGTTAGGAATGCCTTTCAGCTTTGAGTATCTGGTCGCATATTTCCCAAGCAATGTAGGAGAACTCCAATGAATCAAATCCGGTTGGAACTCGTCAAGGATCTTAAATATTTCACTTCTTTTCCCTGGTATTGCAAAGGGGTAATCTTTCGAATAGGGAATTTTAATGTTGGGTACTAAAACAATTCGATAAGGAAAATCAACCGCTTGTGGTGGTAGACAAGTGAAAAATATAGGCTCTATTTCCATAGAATCTAATCTGGATATTATACGATTACTCGTATTCGCTACTCCGTCCATGTGTTCAAGAAGAACATCTATAAAAAAAGCTATTCTGGTTTTTCCCATATCCTGATTTTCTGCCTAAAAAAGTAAAGGTTTAGTCGTTTGCTCGAAAATGATGCCAAAGAAAACAAATCAAAAAGAGATCGTACTAGGAAAAGGAAAGTAGTGTAGCTAATCAGCCTATTTATTTTTGGTAATCAATCTGAAAACGACAGAAGCTTACATTTAAAACTAAGGTATTTCGATCTTCTTTTAGTTCAACCCAAAATAAATATAGTAATGATACCGACTACAAGAATGTAATTAGTTTAAAATTATCATTTTTGCCAGAACGAACGATTTCCACTGTGAACGAACACAAGCCAGAGGCAGAAATACTTTTCATCACACATAAATATCCGCCATCCACTGGTGGTATGCAAAAACAAAGTTTTGAACTCATTCAATATGTAAAGGCTGTTCGAAAGGTTCACATGATTATTTTTAGTAATAATTATCCCAAATTCTTATTTTTTCTAATCGTAACACCTTGGGCCTTATGGAAGATAAAAAAAAATAAAAACATCCAAATCATTCATGCAAATGATGGGTTGATGGCCCTTATTTTAACACCACTTCTTCGTCTGCAAAAGCGTATTCGCATTTGTGCCACTATACATGGTCTTGATATTGTATTTAATGCTTCATTTTACCAATATTGGGTAAGACAATATCTTACGAAATTTGATTTTCTTCTGGCTGTAAGTCAAGCAACCAAAGACGAATGCGTAAATGCGGGAATCTCCGAAAGCAAAGTCCATTTTATTCCCAATGCTGTCGAACTTCCAGATAAACCTGAGAAAGATCCAAATTTCAAAAGTTGGTTAAACGAGCAATACGGATTGAATTTAACTAATGAGTTTATCATTTCCTCGGTAGGCCGTCCAGTTCCAAGAAAAGGTTTTTCATGGTTCGCCAAAAATGTTTTGCCTAAACTGGGAAACGCCAAATACCTTGTCGTCGGCACTGAACTGGAAAGTAGCTGGATTATACTTATCGCGAAGAAATTACTCACCGCAAATCTATTCGGGCGTATTTGTAAATTGCTTGGTGTGCCTTTGGATAATATCATTTTGAGTCAGCTCTCTAAAGAACCTAATGCTAACCTTATTCTTCTTGGCAAGATCCCGCAGGACAAGCTCATTCAAACGTATCTTCATTCCGATATTTTTGTCATGCCCAATTTTAAGGTGGAAGGTGACTTTGAAGGTTTCGGGCTTGTCGCTCTTGAAGCCGCATCTTTGGGAGCGGTCTGCTTGGCGTCCAATGTAGACGGGATTCCATCGGCCATCAAAGATGGTGATAATGGTTTTCTCTTGGAAAGCAAAAACACGGAAGCTTGGGTCAATAAAATTGAAGAACTGAAAAAAGGAGATCAACTCGCATTGTCAAGAGCCCATTTTTCTAATTATTTTTCGAAAAGTCAGATGTCCTGGGAAAACATGGGTGAGGAATATCTTAAGGTTTTTGATCAGTCTCTTCAAAGTTTGTAGGCGCTTCCTCCGTCTTTAGAAAAACACCCCCAAAGCTCATAACAACGGTAACAAAAGTTATCAATAAACTTAAAGCAATACTTACGTTTTCACCTGTTCCTAGGTATTGATATCCTAATAAAAAAGTAAACTCTCGAGATCCAATTCCTCCAATTGTAAATGGTAAGATGGAGACAAACGAAGAGGCAAGAAACAAGACGCCATATTCGAAATATTGCTCATGAATACCTATTGAAAATAAAATGCATAATGCCCCAATCACCTGAAGCCCTTGAACGCCCAAAGACCAGAGAACGGACAGTCCTGTGAAAGGCAAAAAGGGTTTGAATAGGTATTTAACAATCAGATAAAATACGGGATAGGCTAATACAAGACATATCCAATCGACATATATCAGCCACTCAGGAATAGTAGCCGTATCTAGTAGTAGCACGCCTATACCCGCTAAAATAAGTAAGGATAGTAGACCAGAAATTCTATCTACCAAGCTTGCTTGAATAAGCCTTTTCGGGCCAACACCATACTTTTTATTCAGTAAGTAGACTTTATAACCATCCCCTCCTATTCCACCAGGAAGGAACAAGTTGTAAAACATCCCAATCCAATAAAGTTGGAGGTTATAGATTTTACTTATATCAAGAGGGATACATCGAAAAAAACCAATGAGTCTATAAGCACTCAGAATTTTGGACAGTATAAAAAATAGTAGGGCTAGCAGGAGTAATAAAATGTTCGATGAAAACAAAAGTTCACTAACCTCTGACCATTTTATTTTACTGAAAACAAAATAAAGTGCTAACCCTGATATTGAAACCTTAAGTAGGGTTTTTAAAACTTTTTTGAGTTTACTTCCCAACGAAAATCTCCTTCACTCTATAGGTAGCTTTATTTTGACTCTCAAAGTAAGTACGAACTACAAGCTCCGCTACAATTCCAATAGTAATGAGTTGTATTCCTCCAAGAAGCAGTGTTACGCCTAGTATCAATAATGGCCTACCACCGATATCTTCACCCATAATTTTGAGAACCAGAAGATATACGTTGATCATTCCGCCAAAAACAAAAAGTCCAATTCCAGTGACTCCAAACAGGTGCATTGGTCTTTGTAGGTATTTTTGAAAAAAAACCATCAGCAACAGATCACTAATAACTTTAAAAGTTCTTCCGAGACCATATTTTGATTGCCCATGTACGCGCGCATGGTGCTTAACAGGCGTTTCCGCCAATCGTGCGCCTTGAAGTTGAGCAAGCACAGGAATAAAACGATGAAGTTCCCCGTATAGGCCCAAATTTTTTGCAATGTCTTTTTTAAAAACCTTTAATGTGCAACCGTAATCGTGAAGATAGACTCCCGTGAATTTACGAATCATTGCGTTGGCAATTTTACTCGGTATTTTACGAAGAAGAAATCCATCCTGCCGCTTAGCTCTAATACCTGCGACCACATCAACATCATCATCTTCCAATTTTTTTATCATCATCGGAATGTCCGAAGGATCATTTTGCAGATCCCCATCCAAAGTCACGATATAATCTCCCTGTGCTTCAGCAATCCCTCCAGCCATAGCCGTAGTTTGACCGTAATTTTTATTTAAAATAACCGCTCTTACATGCTCATTAGCATATTTCTTGATATTTGGAATAGTTTGATCGGAAGATCCATCATCTGTGAAAATTACTTCATAATCCCACCCTTCCATGGCCGTTTTTACAGCCTCCATCATAGGTTGAATGTTATCTTCCTCATTCATTACGGGGATAACAAGAGATACTTTTTTTGACATAATCAGTGAGTCAATGGGTAAATGAAAAAATTCTGACAAATCTACAAATTTCAATGGCTTAAATCAGTGGATGTAGAAAATATAGCGTGATATAAGAACGATGGGCAATTAGTTTGAATAAAAACGGTATTTCATAATTGGCATTGCCATTATTATATTTAATACTATTTTTGCGGCAAGCAATATCCGACAGACATTAAGAACAATGAAGATTGCATTTTCGACCGCCACTTTTTAAAAAATCAACGATTTGCAAGAGACTATTCATTCGAAACTTCTAGGAAGTGATGTCCCCAGAAAACTAATTTACTTCTGGTTAATTGGACTTATCGCTCGACTTATCGCCATCAATTTTGCAGGGTTAGCTCCGGATTTCGTTGGCTATCGATTACCCATCGCGCAATGCATCAACTCCAACTTCTGGCTTTATTGCGAGTGCACGTATAACCACACTCCCTTTTATCCTTATCTCTCAGCGGGACTTTTCTGGTTGGCAGGTAATAGTGAATTCCTACAGGTTTTTTTTATCAACCTACCTCTTGCTCTGGGTGATGCAGCAGTTCCTGTTGTCCTTTTCATGCTTTTCAGCAGAGTAAAAGACGCAAATTTTGCCTTTAAACTCTCTGCTATATATGCCTTAAATCCAATCTCTCTTATCGAAGTAGGCATATCACATTGGGATGGGTTCACGTTGATGTTCCTTATGCTGGGGCTGCTCGCTATGGAGAAAAAAGAAAATTTCAAAGTAGGTCTTTGGACTGGCTTAGGATTTCTCCTCAAGCAGTTTCCACTTGGGCTACTGCCGGTATTCTTATTAAAAACAAGAAGTATTAAGTCAACATTTATTGTTGGTACGGGGACCGCTCTCGTAATACTCGGAGCATTTGTTCCATTCATACTGCATTGTCCAGAAACCTTTGTTCAGAACCTATTAAGTCATCCTTTATGGAAAGGAGCTGCCAGCGAAGCTGTGGGTATTGGTACTTTGAAAAATGTTTTCGACCATTTAAACGTGCCCTATCCAAAGGCCATCTGGGGAGGTTTGTTTCTTTTCCTACTCGTCTTTCCAAGTTTAAAAGCTTCCAATAAAAACTATATTTATTATGCAGGCATTTTAATGGTCACATTGGCGTTTTTCACATTCGTCACGCATCGTCAATTATTGGTGTGGTGTCTGCCATTTATTATTTTAATTACCTTGGAAAGGAAAGCCTACATTCCATTTATTCTTCTTTTTGCGAGCTATGCTATTAGGATTGCTAAGCCTGAATGGTATTTTGGGTTACTCCATTTAGGTGTTGGGGTTTGGTATTATGTTGCCTTATATCAAAAAATGATCATTGAAAACAAAACATCTACCCGCGTGGTGGATCAACAATAATTTTTAGCAGCGAATGAAGGTTATTAGTATAAAGGACACGCGTAATCGATCTCTGAGTTATCTTGAAAGCCAGCTTAAGGAACAATCCGGACAAGAGCTGGTGTTAATCGCTAGAAGTGAATACAACTTCCAAACAGACGAATCTCACTTCATCACCGCCTTTGAAAAGTCCAAAGCGGATGTGATTTTTCCTGCTACTGCCGATTTCCCTTTTGATGTAAAGGGTTTAAACCTCTATTACTGGAAATACT
>JBLIIJ010000059.1:0-25359 GCA_047635055.1 Cyclobacteriaceae bacterium
GGCATTATTAGCGCAAGAGGAAAATACATCCTTAAACAGCTTTGTGGCAGAAGCAATCAGATCAAGAGTTACTGAAGTATAAATTATCCTTCAAGAAAATGATAAATAGATCAGTAAGTTTAAAAAATATCCATTAGTTTCCTATGCAAGTCATCAGTAAGTCCAATGAAGGAATCGCCTTTCAATTTACCTTGCCAGTAGCTTATCAGGGATAGTAACTTGCAACGCTGCACAATTTTAATGCTGGCGTCACTCCCAACTCGATTGGGATTTTCATGAAGTTGTTTTGTATGTCATAATTAAAATGGAAATGCCATCCATGCTATATTAAAACCTAGCAATCTTAAAATTCAATTTTAAATTTGCAGGGTAAACCCAGTTGGTTGATTAGTCTGCTTTTTAGATTCTCTCACTCCACCCTCACCAAATCCACTTCATCAAAAAAGATATCATAATTAGGCACTTCGATATTCATGCCTTTTACTTGGAAGGTGTTGTCTACAGCGAAGGTGACTAATCCAAAGTCAAACCATGCATGCGTTTCATCCCAGTTGATCTGCCAGGTGTCATTGTGCCAGTGGGTGAGCGTGGCGCCTAAGTTGGGCGCATCTTCAAACGTCAATTTCAGGTTGTCCTCAACTTGTGTGATCGTGATGTTTCCGTGCATGCTAGAGTTGTATTTTCCTGCATAGGCTGTCAGCTTTACGCTAGGTTTTGATTTTTTAACACGTGCATTTTTCAGCTCATCTATGCGGGTTTGCACTTTGTTCGCACCACCGCTTTTTTGATTCAAGAAATCATCCGACCAATCACGCAGATCTTCTTTGATAAACTGGTTCATGATGTACATGCACAAAGGGTAGGTGTTGCCCTTCATGCTATTGGTTAAAATCACCACGCCCAGTTTTTCATCAGGAAGCATCATCACTCGGGAATACATACCGTCATAACCACCGCTATGGCTCACTATTTGACGACCATAATAATCGCCCAATACCCATCCTAATCCATAACCATTGAAATGTCGTCCAGGTACTCGGTCTTTTGATTTTTGGGACAATACACGACTATTATGCAATGTCCAAGCGATGTTTTGTTGTTTAGAATCTATGATGCTGTCATTTTGGTTTACGCCATTATTGAGTTGCATCATCATCCATTGTGACATATCGGTGGCACTTGAAATAATACCACCTGCTGCGCCCATGTTGTCCCAGTTTACCCAAGGAATGGATTTCGTTTCCCCTTCAAAAGGCTTGTGCGGCATGGCATAGTTTCCGAGTGTTTTCAGATCGTTGGTGCTGGTAATCGTGCGATCCATTTGTAAAGGGTCAAAAAATTGCGCTTTGGCATATTCATTCCATTCCTGACCAGTGATTCTTTTGATCACCTCTCCTGCGGTGATAAACATCAAATTGGAGTAACCATAACCCGCTCTAAAAGGATAGGCTGGTTCTAAGTATTTGATTTTCCCGATGAGATCATTTACTTCTAGGTTGGACTTATACCACATCATATCTCCAGAAAATGTCCCTAATCCAGCTCTATGACTCAGCAAATCAGCAATGGTTGTGTTGTTGGAAACATAGTTATTATACATTTCGAACTCAGGAATGTATTTTCTTACAGGATCATCCCAAGTGACTTTTCCTTCTGCTACGAGAATGGCCAGTGAGGAGGATATAAATGCTTTGGTGTTTGATGCTATCGCGAAAAGTGTGTTTTCATCCACTTTGGCTGATCCGTTGACATCTTTAAGGCCATAGCCTTTGGCAAGGATGACTTTTCCATCTTTTACAATACCGACCGAGATGCCGGGCACTTCCCAGTCTTTGATGGACTTTTCTAGGTAAGTATCAATTTCTTCAATATTCTGCGCTTGTGAGGCAGAGAAAAAATGGAATAATAGGAGTAGAATAAAATACTTTTTCATGGGAATGATATTGATATAATAATAACGGTTATTGGAACTCGTGAAAGGAACTTTATAAAATTAAATAGGTCTGTCCTTGCAAATTAGATTGATGTTAATGTCCATAATAATAGAGTAAGTATCAAGCCTGAAAGTGCGATAATCGTTTCCATCACCGTCCAAGTTTGAAAAGTCTGTTTTTCGGTCAATCCAAGATATCTGTTAACCAACCAAAAGCCACTGTCATTGACATGTGACAGGATGGTGGCGCCAGAAGCGATGGCAATCACTAAGAGCGCTTTTTGAAATTCTGTGATTTCAGGTGTCAAAGTAGTAGAAACTACACCTGCCGCAGTAATCATCGCGACCGTCGCTGATCCTTGTAGTATGCGCACCAACGCTGCGACTATAAAGGCAAAAAGGATCACATGGATGCCCAAACTGCTCATAACCTCAGCAATCATTTGGCCAGAGCCAGTATCAATCAATACTTGCTTGAAAGCACCACCTGCACCTGTGAGCAGAATAATGATTCCGGCTGGGGCTAAGGATTTACTATTGATTTCCAATAACTGCTCTTTGGTAAAGCCTCTTTTTATCCCTAAGAAATACCACGCCAGTATATTCGCGATAATCAAAGCGGTAAACGGATGTCCGATGAGATCAATCAATGGAATGTTGAAACCATCAAAACTATTGCTCGCCGTGTTTAATAGAATCAATAGTATAGGAATAGCAATAATGGCCATGATAGCAGCCACAGGAGGTCTATTCTCCACACTTGGGGATTGCTCGATATAATCAGGCACTCCGACGAATATCTTATTTCCGATGTACTTGGAGAAAATAGGGCCACTGATAAATGCTGTCGGTAATCCAACGATGAGTCCTACGAGTATCACCCAGCCGAGATCAGCGTTGATTATTTCGGCAACTGCTACAGGACCAGGCGTAGGTGGGATAAAACTATGAGTTATGGCTAGTCCTGCTAACAAAGGAAGCGCATATAAGAGAAGCGACTTGCCGGAAGTTTTCTGTAAAGAATAAATAATAGGAGCGAGAATAATAAAAGCCACATCGAAGAATACGGGAATAGCTATGATAAAGCCGGCCGACATCAATGCCCAGTCAGCATTTTTCTCTCCAAATTTTTTCAATAAGAATCTTGCAATGGCTTCTGATCCTCCTGAGTGTTCCAAAATAGAACCAAACAATGCACCAAGACCAACAACCGTAGCGACAAATCCAAGCGTATTGCCCATCCCGGAAGTGATGCTTTTGATCACTAAGTCTGGACTCATACCTGCCAATAACCCGACAGTCAAACTTGAAATGAGCAGCGCGAGAAATGCTTGTATTTTGAAATAAAGAATAAGTATTAATAAAATAGCTATTCCTCCGGAGATAGCTAGAATGAGGTTAATGTCCATGCTTTTGGATTTCTTCTAAAGCTGAATTTACTATATTTTCTACAGTGTCGGCTATAGATATGAAATGGCCGACTGTCGGTACTTCGAGTGTGTCGAATTGTGATCTCAATAAGCTTTCGGGCATAAAATGATCGGAGCGTTCTTGTAAGCGTTGATAAATGAGTTCAAAACTTCCCTGTAAATAAATGTAGGTGTTGTTCTCTCCTAAGATGCTACGATAACTGTTTTTCAATGCAGAACACGCCAGAACAGCTCCTTTATCATGCAGCCAATGGTCTATGTTATCCGCCAGAATTTTTAGCCAAGGTGCTCGGTCTTTATCATTTAAAGACTGACCTGATTTCATTTTTTCAATATTTGATATGGTGTGGAAATCGTCTGCATCGAAAAATGGAAGCATTAATCGCTCCGCTAGGAGTTTCCCAATCGTACTTTTTCCAGAACCACTTACACCCATGACTACAATTACCATTGATGAAAAGTAGTGGATTAATCTTAAAGTGCTAAAAATCAATGAATTTTTAAGAGTGGTCAGGACATAAAAAAAGGCAAGTCCCGTAGAACTTGCCTTCAACAATATTCAATATTTTATTAATACTGGTTAATTTTTACCTTTTCGGTAAACAACATCACTACTTCTTCGTCATCTGAAGCATTGCTGAGTCTTTCTTCAAACTCAACCGTTTGTTGATTTCTGATGAAAAGCGCGATATTCAAGATTTTAGCGTATTCTTCTTTCGCATTAGCCTCTTGCATGCGGCCTTTTCTAATACCTTTCTTGTAGTAGCGATCCAGCTTCTTTAAGCTATTGTAAATATCGGGCTTGTCGATTAAGGTTCTTGCCGCGGTTGCTGTAACTGTTGAAGCCGCTTCCAAATAAGTATAGCTTTCCTTAAGAAGATAAACTTTTTTAGCAATATCGTCACCCAAAAAATGATCTCTCAACTTCGCTGGGTTGATGCCAGACTCGTCCAATTTGGACTCCATATACCTAAACCTAAATTCCTCTTGTGCACTAGCAAAATACCCTGATACCACTAGAACAAACAAAAATGCAATCCTCTTCATATGCTTTTAACTTTTGTTTACCTATTTATTTAACTTTTGAGTCGCTCACTTAACGGCGATCTTACAAAGCAAAACTACCATCTAAAACCAAATTTTCGTCTATTGGTTTGATGAAATGTCATAAAACCGATTTACTCTTACAAATATTGCAATATAAAGCGCAGGTCATACTTAGATGCTTCCAAATATTTAACTGAAGAGCGTATTTACTGTGAATTTATCAGACAGTCGTCAACAACAAAATTAGACTGAATAGAATTCATGATTTTAGTAACAATTGATCAAAGATTGTAGTTTTTTTGTCCTGTGATCACTTTTCTCATTTTTCTTCCGTTTTTACTATTCTTTGTAGTGATCGCCGTTTATGGTGAGCGGAAGATTTCTGCATTTGTCCAAACTAGGGTTGGACCGATAGAGGTTGGGCCTTTTGGACTATTTCAAACTATAGCTGATCTATTGAAAATGCTACAAAAAGAGGATATCCGTCCTTTTGCCATTGATAAATTTCTTTTTCTTATTGCACCGCTCATTGTTTTTGCCTCAGTTTTTACGGGATACAGCGTTCTACCCATCACCCAAGGTATCGCGGGGAGTGAAATAAGTACTGGTGTTTTCTTCTTGTTAGGGGTGATTTCCTTAGATGTTTTGGGGATTTTAATGGCTGGTTGGGGATCTAATAATAAGTTTTCAGTGCTTGGAGCCATGAGATCTGTTGCACAAATCGTTTCCTATGAAATTCCTCTTGGACTCAGTATACTAGCGGTGGTTATGCTTGCAGGCACATTGAATTTGCAAGAAATATCAGTACTACAAGGAGTTCAAAGTGAGTCTCCGGCTTATTTCCTAGGTATTCATGCGTTGGAAGTAACCGATATTGGAGGCATACTCACTTGGAATATATTTCAGATGCCCATTTTGTTTGTGGCCTTCGTTATATTTTTCATTTCCAGCTTGGCAGAAGCTAACCGTGTTCCTTTTGACTTACCAGAATCAGAATCAGAGCTAATAGGAGGGTACCATACCGAGTATTCCGGTTTTCGTTGGGGGCTATTTATGTTGGCCGAATACGGAATGATGCTATTGGTATCTTTCCTAGCGGCAATACTCTTTTTTGGCAGTTGGCAGTCACCATTACCTAACGTAGGCTCATTTACATTGGGTGATTGGACGAATGGAGTCGTCTGGGGAATTTTTTGGCTTTTTTTAAAAGCCATGTTTTTTATTGTACTACAAATGATGGTACGCTGGACATATCCAAGATTGCGTGTTGACCAGTTGATGACTCTATCTTGGAAATATTTAATACCAATTTCAATTTTTGTTTTATTTATTGTAGGTATTTGGAAACTTGCACTTGTATGAAAGATTATTTTCGACATATCGCCTTGGCTATTAGCACATCCTTATCAGGTTTAAGGTTGACTTTTAAGTATCTTTTTGAAGCAAGGGAAAAGAGAAAGCCAATAGGTGTAGCGGATGATAATTATTTTGAACAGGATAAGGGGATTGCCACCTTGCAATATCCATTTGAGTCCTTGCCTGTTCCTGATAATGGCAGATATAAACTCCATAATGAGATTGATGATTGTATAGTTTGTGACAAATGCGCTAAAGTTTGTCCTGTGGATTGTATTGAGATTGAGCCTGTAAGAGCAACAGAAGCAATTGGAAATACATCAGACGGGACGCCTAAAAGAATTTATGCTGCGAAGTTTGATATCGACATGGCAAAATGTTGTTTTTGTGGACTATGTACAACTGTATGCCCCACAGAATGCTTAACAATGACGAAGTCCTACGATTTTAGTACGTTTGATGTCAAGGATCATAACTATTCTTTTGCCGAAATGTCATTGGTGGAGATTGCACAAAAGAGAAATGAATTTGAGGAATTTCAGGCCAATAAAACGAAAGCCAAGGATATAGGGGTGAGTGATGCTTCTGGCGTTGCGGCAAAACCAAAAGTGGTTATCTCTAAACCGGTTACAGGAGTCAAACCTGTCGTTGGAAAACCGAAACCAGTATTAAAGCCAAAGCCCATGATTAGAAAAAAACCATCAGATGATAGAGATAACTAAGCTGATCTTTTTCATATTATCCTCGATCCTCGTCATAGCTGTCGGTTATATCATGTTCTCAAAGGATATTCTAAGAGCGTTGTTTGCTTTTGCACTTGTTGCCATTGCCCTAGCAGGTATTTATGTTTTACTAGCGGCTGAGTTGGTGGCAGTGATTCAATTGATGATTTATGCCGGAGGTATAGTGGTGATCATGGTTTTTGGAATAATGCTAACAAAAGAGATTTCAGAAAATAGAGAGAATAGTGGGTCACATCAAGTTTTTCCTGCGGCATTAATTTTTTTAATCGTTCTTCTATCTGGATGTTATATGGTTTTTCACTCTTCACTTACATGGAGTGCCGCCGAGATGCCAGAAGATTTGGTTAAGAAAACGGGAGAGCTGTTTCTTACAGATCATTTGCTAGCTTTTGAATTAGTGGCATTTTTACTTTTAGTTGTATTGGTTGGTGCATCATTTGTGGCCCAAATAGCTAAACTAGGTCGAAGATGAAGTTAGAAGCGTTCTTATATCTATCCGTTTTTTTATTTGCTAGTGGCCTGACGATAATATTGGTAAAGAAGAATGCGGTTTTAGTACTTATAGGAATAGAGCTTATTCTAAATTCTGCAAACCTTAACCTTGTTGCTTTTTCAAAGTTTGACCCGAGTATTTCAGGTCAAATGTTCGCTATATTTAGTATCGTTCTTGCGGCTGGGGAAATAGCTATTGGATTGGCCATTCTTATTAATGTTTATAAAAGCTATCTGACAACCAATGTTGGTGAAATTGACCATCTAAAACATTAATGCAAGTTACTGGAGCATACATATTGGCCTTGACTTTTCTGCCTATCATAGGTGGGATTATCGCCTATGGGGTGAGAAAGGAATGGTGCCTTCAAGTGAATGCAATTTTCGTGTTTGTTTCGTTACTTGGAGCGTTCGGATTAATAGGCTTGGTACACGATGAAAGTTTTATTGCGTCGCGGCAATGGGTTGATCACTACACACTTCAGATCAACGTCGATAGACTCGCCGCTCTTTTGATTACGCTCGTTTATTTTATTGCGTTTCTGGTTCTAGTTTTTTCCGTTCATTATATGCGTGGGGAGGGTGGCGTACGAAGATATGGCTTGAAGTTAGGCTTTTTTATAAGCTCAATGGTTGGGTTGCTTATCGCGGATTCGTTTATACTGTTGTTTTTATTTTGGGAATTGGTCGGGTTCTCTTCCTTTCTGTTGATTGGCTATTGGTATTATGATAAGGATAAGGCACAGTCGGCGAAACAGTCATTCATGATCAATCGAGTGGCGGATGCCTTTTTATTAGTAGGTATTATCTTGCTCATGATCAAGGGAGATCAATCCATGTCAGAGATTAAAGAGCCCTTAGATTTTTCGACTGGATTTTTTTTAGTTTTTGGTGCATTTGGAAAATCAGCACAACTACCATTTTCTGGTTGGTTGCCAAAGGCCATGGCTGGACCAACGCCAGTTTCAGCGTTAATACATGCTGCCACTATGGTCACGGCTGGAGTTTATTTACTTATAAGGCTGTCTCCATTCATCCCCGAACCACTCAAATTCATTATTGCGATAATAGGAGCTGGAACTGCGTTTTATGCGGCTTTTTCCGCCTTAGCACAATATGACATTAAAAGTGTGCTGGCTTATTCCACAATATCTCAATTGGGTTATATGATGATTGGGATCGGTGTTGGCGCAACTAGTTCAGCGGCTTTCCACTTGTGGACACATGCTTTTTTTAAGGCGGGCTTATTCATGTCGGCAGGTAGTGTAATTATTTATATGCATCATGTGTTTGGGCATCAATACGATCCACAGGATATGAGAAATATGGGTGGTCTGAAAAGGTTTTTGCCCGCTACTTTTATCGTGCACATTATATGCAGTCTATCACTTGCTGGATTACCATTCTTTTCTGGCTTCATGTCGAAAGGGGGAATTCTTGCAGGATCTGTGCATTGGGCTCAAGGCTATGGAGACATGGGTTTTATATGGGCCTACTTCGTTCCGGTTTTGGCATTTCTCACCGCTTTATTGACACCAATATATATTGGTAGACAGCTTTTTTTGGTCTATTGGAATAAAACAAATTTGCCAATCTGGATTTCCGGGTTTAACCAGTCATTATGGGTAAAACTCCCAATCTTCCTATTGGCTATTTTCAGTGTATGGATTTTCTTCGGATTAAATCCTCTCGACAGCAATGGCTGGTATTTAGAAGATTATGTATTGGCTGGTGTCGAAGGAATAACTGTACCTTTTAAAGTGACTGTTATTTCTGAAATAGCGGCTGCATTGCTTGTTATTATAGGGCTGCTTATTGCTTATTACATCTATGGTCGTGGAGTGGTTTTTTCTATAGATCAAAAGAGAAACTTTTTCATACAATTTGCCCATCAAGGATGGTTTTTATCGACCAGCTATCAGGCTATTTCTACTTCATATTTAGCTATATGTCAAAGCCTGGCAAAGATCGATGAACGAATAATAGATCATTCCATTGATTTGTTTGCCATTACAATGGTGATGCTCTCAAGATCAATGGGTTGGATAGATAGGTTTATCGTTGATGGAATTGTTGGGTTTTCTGCTAAATTCGCGTCAACAATGGGTACAGTACTTAGCAGACTTCAATCGAGGGGTATTCAATCACAAATACTCTACTTGTTAATATTATTGACTGGGATAATATCCTGGATTCTATTCTTATGAGTTTAATTAGCCTCATCATATTCTGTCCATTAGCTGCTGCCGGAATTATCCTATGTATTCCTAATTCTTTCGATAAGGTTTTTAAATGGATAGCGCTTTTTGCTACGGGTATTCAATTAGCCTCCAGTATTGTTCTCCTTTATGGTTTTAACCAAAATCGTTCAGCCGCTTCATGGGGTGAAATCTTTCAATACGTAGAGAAATCGCAATGGATTTTGATTGATTTAGGCAGTTTAGGCTGGTTATCAGCAGAATATCATGTCGGGGTAGATGGCTTAAGCATTTGGCTGGTTGTTTTGAGTGGTTTATTGCTTTTTATCGGTGTATTGTCATCATGGAAGGTGAAAAGTCGCGCAAAGGGGTATTTTTTCCTATATCTGATATTGAGCTGTACAGTTGTCGGCTGTTTTGTCGCTCTTGACTTATTGTTATTTTATGTTTTCTTCGAATTTATGCTTTTACCGATGTTTTTTCTCATTGGTATTTGGGGAGGAATACGTAGGACATACGCTTCGATTAAATTTTTTCTATTCACGCTATTAGGATCCCTCTTCATTCTTGTTGTTTTCATTGGACTTTATTTGTCAGTGTCCGATACAGGCCTTTCAGAAAAGTTGTCAGCACAAACAGGCATTGAAGAAGTAGTCCATACCTTCAACATGGTCACCATCCTAGATGGTAATTATGATATTGATGGACTACTCACACCAAATGGAGGGTTTGATGTTGGAGGTATGCCGCTTAGGTATTGGGCTTTTATTTTCTTAGTTATTGGCTTTGCTATCAAACTACCGCTCGTGCCTGTTCATACTTGGCTACCGGATGCTCATGTAGAAGCACCAACTGCTATTTCTGTTTTGCTCGCTGGAATCTTACTAAAAATTGGCGGCTATGGGCTTTTTAGAGTTGCCTACTCCATGTTTCCTGAAGGAGCCATATATTTTGCTCAACACATCGCCATTTTTGGATTAGTTTCAATTATTTATGGAGGCATGAATGCGATGGCACAAGGCGACTTAAAGCGCATGATCGCCTATTCATCCATCTCACATATGGGGTTTGTTGTACTAGGCTTGGCCGCATTAACCACAGAAGGATTAAATGGATCCATGTTTCAAATGATATCCCATGGGCTCATATCTGCAGCTTTGTTTTTGATAGTTGGGGTTTATTATGATCGTACAGGTGATCGAAAGATAGAAAATGCAAGTGGCTTGGCGATTCGTGTACCTAATTACACTTTTTTTACTGCTTTGTTCTTTTTTGCCTCTCTGGGCTTACCGGGTATGTCGGGTTTTGTCGGGGAACTGTTTGTTCTATTAGGCGCAATTGGCTCAGAAAATAGTAATGGGCTCGTGTCTTCATGGATTGGTATAGTTGCTGTACTTGGTATAATTATATCAGCAGCATATTATCTATGGGCGTTCCAAAGAATGTTCATGGGAAGGTTTTGGCTTAGGAAACCAGAATGGGAAGAAGCCTTGTATGATCTTACGATAAGGGAATGGATCATGCTTTTGCCTCTCGGCATTTTAGTGATATTTCTTGGCCTTTTCCCAAATGTAATTTTTGATGTGATGAGCGAAACTGTTCATTTTTTCGCTGATTTTGTATTGACTAAAGGCGCAGAATATGCGCCAAAATAGCTGATGAGCGAGCAGTTATACCAAATACTCAACGACCTCAATCTTCTCAAGGCGGAAGCTGCTCTTATACTAGCGACCGTTGTTTTTTTAGTGATAGGGTTGATGACATCCTCTCGCTGGATCATTAAGTTATTATATATCGCCTGCCTTGTTACATTTATTGTTTTTCAGGAAGGAATAGCCATTGATAGTTCGCTCATTTTTGACGGTATTTATAAAATTGGTTCACTAGAATCGTTTTATAAATTGCTCTTTGTAATATTTAGCGCATTCCTTGTTTTCTATCCATCAGAAAAAAAACAAGGAGTCGAATTCTATTTTCTTTTGCTTGCAATTGTTGTCGGATCTATATTCATGATCTCGGCAAATCAGCTGCTCTTGTTTTATCTCGCCATTGAGCTAACAAGTTTCGCTTCTTACCTAATAGTTAGCCTTGGAAGTGGGACAAGAGTTTATGAAGGGAGTTTAAAATATTTGATTTTCGGAGGAACTTCATCGGCTGTCATGCTTTATGGAATGTCTATTATTTATGGTTATCAAGGAACATTGATCCTCACGGACTTCACTTATTTTGGAAGTGAATCATTTTACTTATTTGGATTGCTTACGGCATTTGCAGGCTTGTTTTTCAAAGTAAGTATTTTTCCATTTCATATCTGGGTTCCTTCGACTTATCAAGAAGGGCCAAATGCTGCCATTTCATTAATCGCCACTGTTCCCAAGTTATCTGGCTTTTTGGTGATCATTCATTGGATCGAATCTGTCCACTTTTTGTCTTATGAGTGGGGTAGACCATTACTCGTAGTGTTGGCTGCATCTACCATTAGCATTGGAGTATTGGTTGCATTGAGACAGCAAAATGCAAAGAGGTTAATCGCCTACGGCGCTATTGCACATTCGGGTTTTTTGATGTGTATGATTTTATTGCCAAATAATATGGGGCTGAATGCCTTTCTCTGGTATTCAATAATATACGCCATCACTAATCTGGGAGCATTTATGATGGTGAGCATTTTTGAAAGTAAATCGATTATTGAATTGAGCGATTATGATGGCCTAGGTACAAAAAATGTTTGGCTCGGTACAATTTTTACTGTGATATTAGTTGCATTAATTGGGCTTCCACCGACGTTAGGTTTTAATGCGAAGCTTTATATGATGTCTTCATTACTTAGCTACGTTCAAATTCACAATGATATTTGGATTCTTTTGTTGTTTATAATAACGGCATTGTCTACCGTCATTTCACTTTTTTTCTATTTGAAAGTGCCTTATAATATGTTTTTAAAATCATCGAATGAAGTTTCTGTCAATATCAGTTTCATTGAAAAAATAGTAGCAACTATTTTTTCAATGCTTTTGTTATTAGGATTCTTATACCCTGATTTCTTGATTAACATCATTGATAATATTAAATTGAATTGATCTTCTCCATTTCCTATGAGTGATTCTATCAAACACGAGTGTGGTGTTGCCATGCTTAGACTAAGAAAACCGGTTCAATATTATATTGATAAGTACGGTACCCCTACGTTCGCAGCGAAAAAAATGTACATTCTGATGCAGAAACAGCACAATCGAGGGCAGGATGGTGTTGGTATAGCCAATATTAAATTGGATATGCCGGCAGGAACTAGATACATCAGCCGGTACAGAACAATCAATGGCAAACCTATTGATGAAATATTTGATAAAATAAGCCGGAAATATGCTAAAGCAAAGAAAGAAGGCAAGGAAAAATACTATGATGCGGAGTGGATGAAAAGCAACACTGCATTTTCAGGTGAGCTATGGATGGGGCATCTCCGCTATGGCACTCATGGGAAAAATAATATTGAGAGCTGTCATCCATTTCTGAGACAAAATAACTGGCGTAGTAGAAACTTAGTTGTCGCTGGGAATTTCAACATGACCAATGTTGATGAGCTTTTCAATAAGCTAGTATCACTTGGACAGCATCCAAAAGAGGTCGTTGATACAGTCACCGTAATGGAGAAAATAGGCCATTTTCTAGATGAAGAAAATCAAGAAATATTTGATAAATATAAAAACGCAGTTAGCAACAACGAAGCGACTGAGTTGATTGAGCAAGAACTCAATTTGGCAAGAGTTTTGGAAAGAGCATGTCGCGATTTTGATGGTGGCTATACTATCACTGGCATGGTTGGACATGGCGCGGCTTTCGTGGCGCGTGACCCAAATGGCATCAGACCGGCATATTATTACTCAGATGATGAAGTTATTGTTGTGGCCTCTGAAAAGCCAGCAATAAAAACGGCCTTTAACTGTGATTATTCAGAGATAAAGGAAGTTAAGCCAGGACATGCATTAATATTTGATAAGGCTGGGAACTTTACAGAAGAACAGTTTATAGAGCCTCAAGAGAAAAAATCATGCTCTTTCGAACGTATATATTTCTCCAGAGGTTCAGATCCAGATATCTATAATGAAAGACGGAAGTTGGGTGAGTTATTGATTCCTCAGGTCTTAAAAGCGGTTAATTCAGATCTTAAAAATACAGTTTTTAGTTATATACCAAACACGGCCGAAACTTCTTTTCTTGGCTTATTAAGGGGCATTGATAAGTATTTAATCAATCAGAGAAAGGATATTATTCTCGATATGAAACCTACTGCCGATTCATTAGAAGATATCCTTTCTTTTAGGCCTAGAGTGGAAAAATTGGTACTCAAGGATGCAAAGTTGAGAACCTTCATTACCGATGATGCGCATAGAGATGATCTTGTTGCGCACGTGTATGATACCACTTATGAGGTTATAAAAAAGAAGACTGATACCTTGGTGATCATAGATGATTCTATCGTTCGAGGAACAACATTAGAAAAAAGTATATTGATTTTGCTTGACAAATTGGAGCCAAAGAAAATTGTGGTGGTTTCTTCGGCTCCACAAATACGTTTCCCTGATTGCTATGGTATAGATATGAGTAAGATGAAGGAGTTCGTTGCTTTTCGAGCCGTTCTTGTTTTGCTAGAGGAGCATGGGAAGTCTTATTTACTTGAGGAGGTGCTAGAGAAGTGTTTGGCGCATAATGATGATGACAATCCAAGGAACTTTGTAAAAGACTTATATGAGCCTTTTACATATGAGGAAGTTTCGGCTAAAATCACAGATATCGTACGCCCAGAAGGAATGACAGCAGAACTAGAAGTGGTTTATCAAACCGTAGAGAACCTTCATAAAGCCTGTCCAAATCATGTGGGAGATTGGTATTTTACAGGTGATTATCCAACAAGAGGAGGGAATCGTGTTGTCAATAAGGCATTCGTTAATTTCATGGAAGGCATAGAGGTCAGGGCATATTGATGTTATAATCGGAATAAACTATAGGTATTTGATTGAAAAGTGTAATAATATTGCCCTCCAAAGAAAATATACCCCGAAAAGTTTTGATAATCATATAAAGGATTTCACCTTTGATTTATCAATTCGCAAGCGTAATTGATTTATAAAGAAGCATTGAGAGACAGGCTCGAAGAAATGCTAGCAACCATCGATAAAAGAAAGGTGCTAAATCCTGATTCCAATTTTGGAAGAATATGAATTAATACCAAATGAAACTAACTAACAAAAATTCAAGGAATACCATTTTGCAAATCTCGGACAAGGAGATTTTGTGTTGTTGTTGTTGCTAATAAATCCTTATTAGTTTTTCAACATCAATAACCGGTAACATGAGTTTTACCCAATCAATTTTTTGTATTTGTATTTGTATCTGCTGTCCAGCGAGGACGTGTTGTATACTAATTCGGGGATAGCGTTATTTTTAAAATAAATTTTAAAAAACCCCGAAGAGAATACTTCAGGGTTTTTTTATGACTTTTCATCTCAAATCATGATCACAAAAGAAGCAGTAGCAGACATTCAGGAGCTCAAAGACAAAATCCAGGATTTTAAACTTGGCTCAATCCCAGAAGAAAGATTTAAATCTTTTCGCCTTGCCAGAGGCGTATATGGTCAAAGACAACAAGGCGTACAAATGCTTCGGTTAAAACTTCCCTTTGGTAAGATTACACCTATAGCATTAAAAAAAGTTGCAGAACTGTCAGAGACTTATACTAACGGTAATTTGCATTTGACTACTCGTCAAAATATTCAATTGCACTATGTGAAATTAGAAGACTCGCCAGAGATTTGGCGGCAATTGGAAGAAGTTGGCGTAACCACGAAGGAGGCATGCGGAAACACCGTGCGAAATGTGACCGCCTCGCCAATTGCAGGAATTGACCCACAAGAACCATTTGATGTGACTCCTTATGCTGACGCGGTGTTCAAGTATTTCTTAAGAAACCCAATATGTCAGGATATGGGAAGAAAAATTAAAATCGCCTTTTCTTCAAGCAAAGCAGATTCCGCTTTTACATATATTCATGATTTTGGATTTATTCCAAAAATAAAAGATGGGGAAAGAGGCTTTGAGGTACTTGTAGGAGGTGGTTTAGGTGCACAGGCTTTTATGGCTCAGTTGGCCTATGAATTTCTGCCAACAGATCAATTAATTCCATTTATAGAAGCTGGATTGCGTGTATTTGATCGTTTTGGGGAAAGAGAAAGACGCCATAAGGCTAGACTTAAATTTCTAATTGAGCCGAAAAAAGGCATTGGTTTAAATGCATTCTTATCTCTTGTTGATGCCGAACGGGCGGTACTTGCTAATAAATCATATATAATTAAAAAACCGCAGGAAGTCGAATTTAGGCATCAAGGATCTTTTCAAATTGATTTGAGTGATGAAAATTTTAAGATTTGGTTTGAAACCAATGTTTTTGAACAAAAGCAAAAAGGCCTATATGCTGTAAAAGTGCGTGTTCCATTGGGTAATATCAATTCGACAGTTGCCATTCAATTAGCTATAATGGCTGAAGAATGGGCGGCAGATGATATCAGGTTCACCTTGAATCAAGGGCTGATTTATAAAAATGTAATGGCAAAGAATATTAAGAAAATTTATGAGTCTTTAAAAACACTCAACCTTGCCGCTCCGGGTTTTGATACGTTGGCAGATGTGACAGCATGTCCCGGCACGGATACTTGTAATCTTGGCGTGACCAACAGCACGGCAATTTCAATAGAAATTGAAAATTTGATCAGAAATGAATATCCTCATTTAGTTGACGAGGAGTTTATTAAAATAAAGATCAGCGGATGCATGAATAGCTGTGGTCAGCATATGGTCGCTAATATTGGATTTCATGGAAGCAGTATTAAAAATGGGACCAAGATCATTCCAGCGATGCAGGTCGTACTTGGAGGTGGTGTCGATCCAGATGGTCAAGGGTTCATTGCCGATAAGATCATTAAGCTTCCAACGAAGCGCATTCCACAGGCTATTCGTGAATTACTTGATGATTTTGAACAGTATTCTACAGAGGACCAGTACTTCAATTCGTACGTTCGAGAAAAAGGTAAAATCTATTTTTATGATTTACTGAAGCATCTTGGAAAAGTGGCTACTCTTTCAGAATCTGATTATCAAGATTGGGGTAGAGTTGATGATTTTGTTCCTGAAATAGGCGTTGGCGAGTGTGCAGGAGTAATGCTCGATTTGGTTTCCACCATACTTAACGATGCTAAAGAGCGACTTCAAAATGGAGAGATCGCATTGTCTGAGCAAAATTGGTCTAACGCCATTTATTATGCTTACAACACATTTGTCATTGGAGCCAAAGCGATGCTTCTAAGCGAAGATATCCAGTGCAATACGCACAAAGCTATTATTGACGATTTTCAGAAGTGTTTCGTCGAAACATCTAAGGTTCAATTAACATTGAACTTTGCGGATCTTGTGCTTCAAATTAGTCAAAAGGAACCGTCAAAATCTTTTGCCACGGCTTTTATTGAAGAGGCGATAAGCTTTTATGCGCAAATTATAGCATTGCGCAATTGTGAATCCACAGACAAATTAGTTATCAACGAATTTTACAAGGCGTAATTATGAACATTCATCCAAAACTTACATTGGTGGGAGCAGGGCCCGGTGATCCAGAATTAATTACTATTAAAGCTGTTAGGGCGTTAGAATCAGCAGATGTTGTTCTTTATGATGCTTTAGTAGATCTAGAATTATTACAGTATTCGAAGAATGCTATTCATATACCAGTCGGGAAAAGAGCGGGGAAATCAAGTGTTTCACAAGACACCATTAATAGTCTGATCGTAGAATCTGCCCACCGTCATGGGCATGTGGTTAGGTTAAAAGGGGGTGACCCTTTTGTGTTTGGTAGAGGCTTTGAGGAAAAAGAATTTGCCGAGGCGCATGGTATCGAAACAGCTGTTGTGCTAGGTATAAGTAGTATAATGTTACCAGGGTTATTCGGTATTCCGCTCACATGCAGAGGAGTTAATCAGAGCTTCACTGTGGTTACGGCCACTACGAAAGAGGGAGTTTTAAGTAAGGAAGTATTGATTGCTGCCAAAGTATCACCAACGACCTTATACTTTATGGGACTTGGGAAAATTGATTTAATAGTGGCGGAGTATATAAAAAATAAAAGAAGCGACTTGCCAGTTGCGATAGTGAGCAAAGGCTCCCATGCGGACGGATGCGTCATAAAGGGCAATGTAGGAAATATTATAAATCTTGTTGAAAAGAAACAGCCTGAGGCTCCTGCCTTGCTTATCTTTGGGGAAGGAGCGCGATTCGCCACAGATTATTTGGCGAAGGATATATGGTGGGAAGAAAACAGAGTAGTAGCATGAGAAGTCAAGAAGAAGGAAACAAACTTTTTCCAATTTTTTTGAAATTGGATCAGATACAGACAGTAGTTGTTGGAGGAGGGAATGTAGGATTGGAAAAAGTCGAAGCGTTAATCAAAAATGATCCTCTGGCAAAAATACGTGTAGTAGCTCCTTTTATTCTTGATGATTTGATTGAGCTATCGACTCATCACGATAACGTTGAACTTAAAAAACGTAATTTTTTGCAAGCAGATTTAAATAAGATAGACTTACTCATTTTAGCTACGGATGATTTCTCCTTGCACCTGCGAATAAAATCGCTCGCCAACAAAAGGAATATTCTTGTAAATGTCGCTGATACCCCACCTTTATGTGATTTTTATCTTGGTTCCACTGTGAAAAAGGGGGATTTAAAAATCGGAATCAGTACCAATGGTAAGTCTCCAACTTTTGCCAAAAGGTTTAGGGAAGTTTTGGAGGAGACGCTACCCGATTCTACACCAGAGCTTTTGGATAAGTTGAAAATTATTCGAGATCGTTTGAAAGGAGATTTTAAATCTAAAGTGGAGAAGTTGAATGAAATAACTTCGGTCTTAGTGAACAAATAAAAAGCCGGGAATGCATAGCATTTCCGGCCTTTATATTTCATCAAGCCTGTTTATCAAATGGAGAAGCTCTCCCCACATCCACATGTTCTAGATGCATTTGGGTTTACAAACTGAAATCCATTTCCATTTAATCCATCGGTAAAGTCTAATGTGGTGCCAAGTAAATAAAGCAGACTCTTTTTATCAACGATAACTTTCACTCCTTTATCCTCGAATACTTCGTCTGAAGTTGACAACTTATCATCAAATAATAAATCGTACATCAATCCTGAGCATCCTCCACCTTTTACTGCAACACGTATATTGTGAGCAGGAGTATGGCCTTCCTCTAATCTTAAAAGCGAAATTCTTTCTTTAGCCTTATCAGTTACGTTTATCATTTTTCTTTTTTTATATAGAATCGATATGCAAAAATATCTTGTTTGAACTAGAATACAAATAACCCAATATCAGATCTAGTTATTCTTTCAGCCGGATATTGATGCATTGCCGAATTAAAGTCAAATCAAGCAACCTTATATTTCCTCGAAAAGTTTCATCACTTTTGTGAAAAAATTGAATGTTGCCTTTATGCAGGCAAATCCCTAACAAAAAGCCCTAAAAAACATGGTGAGAATCGAACATATTGGCATAGCCGTAAAAGAATTGTCAGCCGCTAATGAGCTTTTTAAAAAACTGTTTGGAGAGGCTGCTTACAAAGAGGAACGGGTAGCGTCGGAATCGGTAAGGACATCATTTTTTCAAATAGGTCCAAACAAGATCGAGTTATTGGAATCCGAAACTGAGGATAGTGCTATTTCAAAATACATTAATAAAAAAGGGGAAGGTATACATCACATCGCTTTTGAAGTTGACGACATATATGCTGAAATGAAAAGGCTGAAAGCGGAAGGTTTTCAATTGATACATGAAGAACCCAAAGAAGGAGCAGATAATAAGTTGATTTGCTTTTTACATCCAAAAACGACGAATGGAGTGTTGATTGAACTTTGTCAGGAAAAAAAGAATTAGAACCAGAATAATACAAATAATGAGCGACGAGAAAAGAACGGAAATTGGCGAAATAGGGGAGTTCGCATTAATTGATCAATTAGCTGGTAATGTTGTGCAATACCACGAAAGAACGATCAAAGGGATTGGTGATGATGCAGCAGTTTTTAAATCGGGAGAAGAGCTTATGTTACTTTCCACTGACATGTTGATAGAAGGAGTTCATTTTAATTTGAGTTATATGCCGCTCAAGCATTTGGGGTACAAAGCAATAGCTGTTAATGTGTCTGATATTGCTGCGATGAATGGTACTCCTAGGCAAATCACGGTAAGCTTAGGTCTGAGTAATAGATTTTCGGTTGAGGCTGTAGAAATGCTTTATGAGGGGATAAGAGCCGCTTGTGAGGATTATAAAGTGGACCTAGTAGGTGGCGATACTACTGCGTCCCAGTCAGGGTTAATTATTTCAATTTCAGTTACAGGATTGACTAATGAAAATAATATTTCTTATCGATCTGGGGCTAAAGAGCATGATATTTTGTGTGTTACTGGAGACCTTGGTGCTGCTTATATGGGACTTCAGGTCCTTGAAAGGGAAAGAATGGAATTTATGGAGAATCCAAATATGCAGCCTAAACTATCTGGTTATGATTATATCGTTGGGCGGCAGTTGAAGCCAAGGGCGCGTATGGATATTGTTCATGAATTGGCGGACCTATCAGTTATTCCAACATCGATGATTGACGTGTCGGATGGCCTTGTATCAGAAATTTTTCATTTATGTAAGAGCTCGAATCTTGGTGCAGCAATTTTTGAAGATAAGATTCCTATAGATAAAGAGACCTACGAGACTGCTGCAGAATTTACAATAGATCCAAACTCTTGTGCAATGAATGGCGGAGAGGATTATGAGTTGCTATTTACTCTGCCGCAATCGGATTTCGAAAAAATAGAGAAGCATGTTGATATTCACACTATTGGTTACATGCATAGTCAGGATAAAGGAAAAGTGTTAGTGACTCGAAATGGTAATACCGTACCATTGACCGCTCAGGGGTGGAAGCACTTTTGATCAGCGACCAAATTAATGCATCGATTGTTTAATGGTTGATTGATTTTCATGAGAGCGATAAGTTC
Source organism: Cyclobacteriaceae bacterium (assembly GCA_047635055.1). Lineage (GTDB taxonomy): Bacteria > Bacteroidota > Bacteroidia > Cytophagales > Cyclobacteriaceae > JAVJRN01. The sequence goes on from JBLIIJ010000059.1 coordinate 20,289, forward strand.
TTTTTTTTGAAGGAAGCTTTTATGAAATGAATCAATCATTTTTTTGTGTTTTTCTCGTAGAAAGTAATCTACTGTTCGACTGTTATCTTTAAAGCCAGTTGACTAAGAAGCTTTCTGCGAATATTATCGATTTTTTGAAGCGAATACAACTCTTAATCAGATCTAATTTACGATTGGAATGATTTGGATACTCACGAGTAAACCATTTGAGTAGTTTATTACTGGCATAAGCCAGCGTTATACAAAGCCAGAACGGGTTTTTAAGATGCAAGATTAATAAAGGATATTAGTAAAAGTGATGTTACAGCGATATCCCGATGGATAGATTGTGTGAGGAACCACATAGCCTATGACCCCATCATTCATCGTTTCCTCAAATCCAGTAGGCAAATGCTATTTTATAGCTTCACGCATTTCTCGCAAAATGGCTTTCCTCTCTTCTGGTATTTTAGATATATAAACATCTGGTGATGTGGCGGGTATATTCCCCGGTCATTAACTCTATTCTGGCTATTTGTGATAAAAGTAAAAAAACAGCTAAGCCTTATAAGAATGAGAAATAAAAAAGCCGGACGGGTCCGGCTCTAATAGTGAATTCTCTAAATGCGATTACTTGATTGCAACAATTTTAACAGTAAGTTCGAAATCGTCATAGATGGTTTTGTCTCCCAAATTGTCGAAAAAGCTTCCTGATCCATATTTAACATCATAGTCGGATCTGTCGATAACGATGGTTGACGTACCCGTAACTTTATCATCAGTTTGATTGAAAACGGCATTGAATTTAACGGAGTTAGTTTTCCCCTTGATAGTCATTTCGCCAGTTACTTTATATTTATTAGGCCCCTGTGGCACGGCCTGTGTGATGACAAATTTTGCTGTAGGATAAGAGGTTACACCGAAAAAATCATCTGATTTTAAATGTCCTTCTAACTTTTGCTTCCATTCACCTTCAAGGTCTTTGTTTATCAAAGAGGTCATATCTACGACGAACGAGCCACCGGTCAATTGTTTTTTATCAAAGATGAAAGAACCTTCTTTTAGTTGGATAGTTCCGGTGTGCTGACCGGTTACTTTTTTCCCCAACCATGTTATTTGGCTAGTTTTTGTATCTATTTTATAAGTTTCTTGAATGTGCTCAGTACCCTTTGTAATGAAAAATGACAATAATGTGAATAAGATTGATTGTAGCATGTTATTATGTTTTTAGTTAATAATTTAAATGTATGTACATGTAATATTGTAACAGTCCAACGAATAAAATTTGAAATAGTTTAGATAAGTGGAAAAATTAATTCATGAAATACAATATGTTGGTAAATTTACCTCATGATACAAATTGGGAAAATACTAGTTTCTGATGATATAAAGTCTGAGTTTTTTGTCTGCAATTTGGACAAGTGCAAAGGAGCCTGTTGTGTTGAAGGAGATTTGGGTGCGCCATTAGAAAAAGAGGAACTTTCACTTATTGAAGAAGTCGTGGAACACGTAAAACCATATTTAAGTAAAGAAGCAATAAATGCACTAGAAGAGCATGGGCCTTATATTTTGGATGAGGAGGGAGACTTTAGCACCACGACAGTTAATAATAAGGAATGCGCATTCGCTTTTTATGATGATAAGAAAATTCTAAAATGTGGAATTGAACAAGCGCATAAAGATGGTAAAACAGATTTTAAAAAGCCAATGTCATGCCATTTGTATCCAATCCGAGCGGTAAAACTTCATGATCATTTGGCTTTAAATTATGATCGTTGGGACATTTGCTCACCAGCCTGTGGTCTTGGCGAAAAACTGGGTGTGCCAGTTTATAAATTTTTGAAGGACGCACTTATTCGTAAATTCGGAGAGGAATGGTATATTGAGCTGTCAAAGGCTATTGAAGAAGATTAATCAGCTTAAAATTCTAAAAGCAGTAAAAAATATTTGAATCAATCAATGCAAATATCAAAGAAGGTCATTTTAGTTGGAAATTTTGGGGTGGGTAAAACATCACTAGTGAGCAGGTTTGTACATCAAAAATTCTCAGATCAATACTTAACTACCATTGGAGTAAAAGTAGACAAGAAACTTGTAAGTCTAAATGGCTCAGAATTGAGCCTAATTTTATGGGATATAGCTGGGGAATCCTCTGCAACGAAAACTCCTAAGGCATATACAATGGGCGCACATGGCATAATGTACGTTTTTGATGTTAACAGACCGGAAACTTATGAGAGTTTGTCTGAAGATATTTTTGAAATACAGAAAAATTTAAAAGATTCAGGGTTGGTCGTGTTGGGAAATAAATCTGACTTGGCCAGTAAGCAGTTGATCGAAAAAATACAAGCAGAGACGCAAATGGATATTTTATTTACAAGTGCCAAGACCGGTATCAATGTAGATACTGCATTCGAAAGTATAGCAAAACAAATGTTGTGAATTTAACGGAAGCCAAACTTGCCCCAATCAAAAATAGATCGCAAATTCTAGTTTTTGATGAAAAATGGAATTTTAAAGAATCTTGTAACACAATAGTGGATATTGATAAGATTGATGACGTTTTTCAGGAGTTGTTCTTCCTTCAAGGCTATGAACGAGAATTTGGTAAATTAGGTGTAGGAGAATCGTATAAACTATATTGTATTTGGGTCAACTTTTTTGGAGAGGAATCTTATTATGATTTTATTGTCAAGCGGTTCGAAAGTGATGGGGAGAGCGGTTTCTTAATAATTAATTATGATTTTAAAGATCAATATGAGAAAACGATAGAACTCCAGCAAGAAAGAAATGTTTCAGTCATTGAACGCTCGGCACTTAAGAGAAAATACGATAAAATCGAGGAGGAAAAAATCCTAATTGAAAAGCTTTACGAAGAGAATATATCAGATGCGCCTCGAGAGTTTGTTTTTATAAAAACAGATTTGCTGTGGGTCAATATTAACTTAAACAATATCCTGTATTTTGAAGCCTATGGAGACTATATCAAGGTGCACACTGACAAAAAAATCTATGTGATATACAATAGGATGAAAAATGTGGAAGAAAAACTTTCTTCCAGAGATTTTGTAAGAATTCATCGATCTTTTATCGTAAGAATCGATAAAATTGATAATATTGACTCAAGCAATTTACAACTTGGAGATAAAATACTGCCTTTAGGCAATATGTATCGAAAAGATTTACTTGAAAAAATTAGTCATATCTAACCACTTATCTAAGTATACCAATGGGCAAAATTTTCAATAAGGCAAAAGAGGCTGAAGAGGCTATCAACGAAGAAGTGCAAGAACCTAGCGCAGAAGAAGTACAATTTCAAAAAGAGTTTAATAAATTAAATTCTATTCGAGATATTCTCTTTGGGGAGAATATGCAGGAGTATCAGAAGGAGTTCGATGAGATAAAGTCGATAATTCGAGATAATCAAGATCGGACAGACAATCGAATTTCTGATATGCGTACGGAAATTATGGATAAAATCAACGCTTTGGAAGAAAGTGTCAATGCCAGAATGACTCGAACTGAAGAAAGTTTGTCTGATAAAATAGCTGACCTAAAAGATGCAAAGACAGATAGAAAAGCGCTCTCTTCCTTATTCATGGATATTGCTCGTCAACTAGATTCTTAATACAGTAATTAATGGCTTCCGAACGTGGTATAAGTACACTTAAAGATTTACTCTTTGAGGAAGAACGTCAGAGATATTCGGAATTAAGTAAGACGATTGATGCTCTTCAAAAGAAAATAGATCATGACATTGCTGCACGGAAAAGACCAGATGCGGACATTCAGGAGCTCGTTGAACAGATCTCTAAGGTAATGCCCGAAAAAATGGGTCCGGCGATCACTGCTACCCTTAAGATTCAAATAAGGGAGTCGCGAGATGAAATGGTGCAAGCACTTTTCCCAATTATTGGCCAAATGGTGAAGAAATACATCCAGTCAGAGATGGTGGCGCTCACGGAAAGAATCGATAAACAGTTAGAAAGTACGTTTTCAATCGATAGTTTTATCAATGAAATTCGGTCTTGGTTTATTCCAGCCAAGGCTTCAGAGCTTATGATTAAAAATGCGCTAGAAGCAAATATCGAAGAGATATTTATTATCGAGGAAAATTCCGGTATACTAATGGCCAGTTTTACCCGGGGTTCGGCTATTGATCAGGACATGGTTGCTGGTATGCTCACTGCAATTAAGGCTTTTGTTGAAGACGCTTTCAATCAAAAAGACCAGAAGTTAACGTCTGTGAGTTACGATCAATTTACTATTTACATACAGTCTTTTCATAAATTTTATATCGCTGTTGCACTTTCAGGTGTAATGGATGCTGCCTATAAGAGTAAACTGGATGATAAGCTTATGGCATTTGTAAAAGAGGCAACCAAAAAATCGTTAGATAATAATGATGAACTCACTTCGACGCTCAAGAATTTCTTTGGAGATTAACTATTTTCAAAGCAAAAAAATATTAAAATGAAAAAATTACTCATCATAGTCATAGTGATCACGCTACCTTTAATTACGTTTTTCCAGTTTAGCAATTATCGAAGGTTTCATCCTCCTATTAATTACGACTATCCCCTCAGTGATCAAATTGATGTTACTTACTACGATCACGAAGTTTTAAAAGAGTATTATCGCAACGCCATAGAAATGGGGCAATTAGCTAGGACACTATGGTTTAATGAGGGGGTTGATGTCAGATTTCCGAATGTCGAAGATTCTCTTTCATTGAATTATTCTGCTTATTATGCTCAATTGATAGCGAGAAATCAATTTTTAGAATCAAGGTTGATTTCCTCTAAAATTGGGAGAGACAAAGGCTGGTCTATTGAGGAAATAAAATTAATGGAGCGTGGCGTTGATCCTGGGGACATGAGACTGAGAGAAGAAAGTGTAAAATATGCTGGACTTTCTCTGGGAAGTATTGGTTCTGCGGTCAAAGAAATTCAACAGATACTTTACGATAGAGGCTATAAAATACCCGTTGATGCGGTATTCGGTATTGCGACGCTGGACAGTCTAAAATCTTTTCAAACAAAAAGTGGGTTAATTTCATCTGGAATTATGGACTATCAGACTTACAAAGCGC
>JBLIIJ010000060.1:0-24025 GCA_047635055.1 Cyclobacteriaceae bacterium
ACTAGCCGTCCGCAACTAGCCGTCCGCAACTAGCCGTCCGCAATTACTCCTCCTATTCAAAGAGGATATACTGAAAGACCTAATATTCGAAACCCTCAAGCTTATCCAAAATTGGCAATTTCAATTTCCACTTTAAGCTTGACAAATATCTTAACGTTGCTTGCCTCTGTCCGTTTAGCGCTTCAGCCAAATAAATAGAATATAGACCAGGGTTTTTAAGATTTAAGAAAATTATCAATAAACCATCTTTGTGTCCGATATAATCAAGAACTTCGAAAAAATCTATCAGTGTATGAAGTCGGACAATTGCTCCTTATTCGATGTTGTCACTGTGGAATAAGACCCACAAACGAGATTTAAACTGTGCAACGCGCTAAATACTGACGAATGAATGTATCGAGGTTTCTTTCTGTTTCTTTGATTATTGTAAATTTGCTTTACCTATCAAGCTGCCATTACTTACCCTTTGTAAAATATTTTAATCAAAACAAGGAAACCCAACTCCCTAACTTTAGCAAGAAATCTCAATTAGTTGGAGCACAAAACAACTTACGCCTCGCATATGATGTCACATTATACGACTGGTATGTAAAACCAAACCCTGCTGATCAATCCATTTCGGGTAAAATGATTATTGAATTCGTCGGTAAACTGGAGGAAACGACCATTTTACTGGACCTTCAGAAAAAGCTCAAGATTGATGATTTGATAAGTGATTATCCTCTTTCGTATTTTAAAAGAAAAGGAGACCTGCTATACATCACCTTTCAATCACCTTTAGTTGTAGGAAAAAAGGTCTCCTTAGATATTCAATATCATGGTAAACCAATAGTTGTTGCCAAAGAAGGCCCGATACAATGGAAGGTCGATAAGCATGGCTATCCTTGGATATCAACACAAACTGAAGGCATTGGTGCGCATTTCATGATGCCTTGCAAACTGCCGCTCTATGATGAGCCGGAAAAGTGCTTTATCCGGGTAGAAGTTGATAAAAATCTTTCCGTCGTAGCAAACGGAAAACTTGATAGCATTACCCAAAAAGAAGACACACAAATCTTTCATCATTCCGTCCTCAACCCAATTAATATTTACAACATCTCCTTCAATATTGGTGATTTTGAAAAATTAGAGAAAGACTATACTGATATCAATGGAGTTGATAGGAAGATTCAGATTTTCCCGCTCAAGCAAGACAGGGATACTGCTGATTTATTTTACAATGATATCTCCATGATCTTAGGACATTGTGAAAATCTCTTCGGGCCATTTCCCTGGTGGAGAGATGGATGCAAATTCGTTCAATCAACGTTAGGATCCTCAGCAATGGAGCACCAGTCAGCCATTTCTATGGGATCTATTTATTACCACGACTATATACCTGCAGATAAAATACACATCAACACCACAGTCATTCATGAGCTAGCGCATGAGTGGTGGGGAAACCTAATTACAGCAGAAGACTATTGCGATATTTGGATTCATGAAGGAATGGCAACTTATGCTGAGCTCCTTGTGATAGAGAGGATTTATGGAAAGCGCTACTACGATTGGTCTGCAAATAAACTTGCTCGATATATCAACAATGAACGACCAGTCATTAAGTCTTGCGACGTATTATACAATAGCTGGGTGAGTAGCAAAGATCAAAATATCTATTATAAAGGTGCGATCCTTATGCACACGCTCAGATCACAGGTTCAAAATGACATTTTGTTCTTAAAATCTATCAAAAAATCTACCGAAAAATTTCGTCTTCAAAATATCACAAGTGAACAATTTGAATCATTCTTCAACAAAGAATTAGGGCAAGATTTTAGTTGGTTGTTCGATATGTATTTAAGAAATACCGCTATTCCTGAATTGGGTTACAAATACGACTCATTAAACAATAACCTTGAATTCAAGTGGATTTCAAATATCAAGAACCAAGACAAAATCATACTCTTAGCTCAGGAGGAGAATGATGAATTAATACCATTATATCCGAAAAGCACATTTCAAAAAATCAAGCTTATCAAAGGTGAAAACCCTGTTTTCTCAATCTCCAATACAGGCTACATTACATTTACAGATTTGGGCGAAAACCAATAGATGATATTTCGTTTTTTAACCCAAAAAGATGAGTCCAATATTGTTAGATTAACACTTGGATCATAGAATATTAATACTTTAGGTATCCAACTCATGATATCTAAATATAACAATTTCAATATATAATATTATATAATCAATTCGCACAAATAAAGTAACCCCACTTTACAAACACTAAGCCATCAATTAGGGGATTTACTGGATCACATTCATTTTCTGGGGAGTAGATTGGTCATGCGAAGATCTTCTGAACCTATTTGGTCGTTTTCAAGGATTAAAAGCTTTAATAGAAAGACAACCCGGTTTTGCCGTTACAAACACCTTCGATAATGGCATGGACGCCATTAGTGAGTTCAATTCGGAAAATCAAGATATTATATTAATGGACATTAGTATGCCTACGATCAATGGTTTTGAGACCTCTGCTCGACTAATTGAAATAGCTCCAGATTCCTAAATAATTATGTTGAGCATGGAAGTGACAAAAGATTACATGAAAAAAACTTTGGACGAGTGCATCAAAGGTTACGTATCGAAAAGTGTAAATATTTTCGAACTACTTGGTGCCATAAAAAGTATCGATCAAGAGAGCAAATCATTTTCCAATTTCACTCCCATTGCTAGTTAATATTATTTTTTTTCTTACAAAAACAAAACAATACCGTCGACCTATTCTTTTACCAACTGTCTTATTTTCACTTCTAAATGCTCATAATCAAAGGGCTTGACGATGGCATCACTATTCGTTATTAAGTTGATTTGGTTTGTCGTATCCACATCCGACAATGCAGAAACAAATAATATCGGCACATTATTTTCAGTTCGGATTTCTGCTGCTGCTTGAAGACCGTCTATGTCCCCTTTGAGCATGATATCCATGATCACAATTGATGGATTAAGCTCTCTCACTTTATCAGCAACCTCTTCACCTTTACTTAACTCAGCCATCACTTCAAAAGACGAATCTTTTAGAAATAAAGACAAACTCATGGCCGTAATTGGGTTATCCTCTACAAGTATTAGTGAAATCATAGTTTAAAAATAGTTTGGTTTTGATCGACGACTGTAACTTGATCAATATAAATAAAAATTACCATATCGTGGGGAGTTAAACCAATAGGTGAACCCCTGAATATTGTAGAATTTCATCGATCAATTAATCTGAGGTACAAAGGACGTAATTAATTTCCCCCCGAACCCTATACTGGGGTTAGACTTTTCTTTACCATGCAAACGATTGTCAGAATGGCTTAATTGTATTAATTTCTTCTAAACTTTAATTCAATAACTCCTTGTAAAACATTATCAAATTTCAAATTTTCATATTTAACGGAATTACTGGTAAGCTCCTTGATAATCATCCAAATACTCTGGGCTAGAAGTTGAGATACATAGATCTCCATGCAGATATAGTTAAATCCAAAAGGGAAAGTCATCAAAAGAGAAAGCTTCCTATTTAACGCTGATATATAAAGTTTTAGATCAACTTTATCTTACGCATCGTTCATCAAATGTTAATGAGTTTGGCTAACAATTTCAATTCTTGAGACTATATCATCAATAATGATTTTGCACTAACTCCCAGCATTCAGGTTATTCATTCTAAAAAGACTGATAGGAAGTTGAAAATTGCTCTTCATTCGATTGATTAAACTCTTGAAACAATTAGCTCTTTCGTTCCACAACTCTCCTCAGGTCCCTGTGAACGAGTCTTACGATAAACCTAAATTCCTCATAAAGTATAAATAATGAGACGAAGGTAATATTCGACTCTATTCTAATTATTCTCGTCAGGTGATCACCCGCTTGACTTCCTAGCTAAGTCACATAGTTTTCCATCAAAGAAAGGTAAGCGCTTTGATAATTATTATTTCTCTAATTTGATCCTTGGTCAATAACTTTAGCGACGTTTCATTAAGTCCATTTTTGACGAACTAAATAGGAGGATAAGCCAGCGAAAGTAAAGTAATTCTTTCATCCTTTGGATTGAGAGACGTCTCCTCAATAATTCTTTCGAGTGACTAATACTCCTGTCCTCGAAAAGCTCCTCAAGCTCCAAAAATGGAACATCCGAATAACGATATTTATAGATTTTCAAATTTACTTTCTGACTCAGAATGCACTAGTGACCGGCTAAGTTGGTCCACATTTCATCATAGCGTATTGGGCTTAATTACCGCTGAATGATGATTTGAATGGTCATGATGAAGCAAACCATTATTAACGTTGCATTATCACGAGTGGTATTGGTGATCGCCACTGCCCTAAAATCTGATACTGTAAGCGACTCCTTCTTCTCTATCGATGGTACAGACTCCTTCTAATTGTTGAACCAAAGCAAAAATTAGTTGAATGCCCAAAGAATCGGTGATACTTTGATCTGGCGCCATGCCTAGGCCATTATCGGAGACAATTAAATGAAACTGCTCATCTTTTTGAGTTAGTTCGATGCGAATATCTCCTTCTGATACATTTAAAAAAGCATATTTCATAGTATTTGATATGGCTTCATTCACGATAAGGCCTAATGCTAAAACTTTATCGATGTGCATTTGAATCGGTGGAACGGATAGCTTAATATTATATTTTGTCTTCGTATTAGCGTATCCCTTCATCAAATCACTGACTAGACTGCCGAGATAGGTAGAAATATTAATCTCATCAACCTCCTCAAACTTGAGAAGTTGCTCATGAATATGTGCCATACTCAAGAGTCGTGAGTTCGTCTCCTTTACAAAACGCTTCAACTTTGGATCATCCATTTTTCTCGATTCAAGATGGATAATACTGGAAACCAATTGCAGGTTATTTTTAACGCGATGATGCAACTCTCTAAATAATGTATTCTTCTCGTCCAATGCCTTTTTGGCAATCTCTTCTTGTCTTACCAGACCACTTATATCAATGAGAATACCTATATATGAAACAAGGGTTCCCTCCTCGTTCATCGTCGGGTATCCCGAAGCTACAATATGCTTTAGTGTCTCTGAATTTGTCAAGATTCTAAAGCGAAGATCTTTGACTGAAGCACCCTCCCATAGGCTTCTTAAACCTTTCTTGGTCTTTTCTATATCTTCGGCTACAATGAATTGCTTCCATACCTCATGGTTGGCCTTAAAGTCCTCTTGTGAAAGATCAAATATTGCACAAAGTTCCTCATTCCAATCGTATTCTTTCTTTTTTGGATTAGCATGCCAAATACCAAGGTTGGCAGTTTCAACCGCAGATTTTAATTGCTCATTGGCTTCTAAAAGTAAATTTTCTGCCAATTTTCTGGCTGTAATATCATTTGATGAGGTTAAGATACTCACAACTTTTCCAGTTTCATCTCTGAGGACTTTTGTTCGAGTCTGCATCCAAATAAGCTTATCATCGGCTCTAAAAATTCTATATTCTCGCGTAAACTCATTTACGCCAGATTCTATTTCGATAAAAATATCAAGCAAGATATGGTGATCGTCATGATGAACACGCTTCAAAGTGTTGAATTCTAAATACCGATTATCGCCATATCCAAGTACTTTTTTAACACTTGGAGATACATATTGGAGATTGAACCTTTCATCAAATAATGCGACGACATCTGAGGTATTCTCTGTGAGAGATTTATACTTCTCTATATTGGCAAGCAAATCAATTTGAAATTGTTTTCTAGCCGTAACATCTAAGTGTATTCCGTAAACATTTAGGGCATTTCCATTTTCATCTCTGTCGATTATTCTACCACGATCCAATACCCAAACCCAATGGCCATCTTTGTGCTTAACTCTAAACTCAGCTTCGTAATAAGCTAATTTGCCTTCTAAATGGTCTTCGAATGATTTTCTGTATAATTTAATATCATCTTTGTGAATAGCTCTTTCTCGAGCGGCAGGGTCAAATGGTTCAAATTCAAACTTGGTATAACCGAACATCGTTGCAAATCGCTCATTAATATTCAGACTATTGGTCTTAAGGTCAATAGACCATGTCCCCGCACGCGTACTTTCAATGATACTTTCAATATTTTTTTGGTGCCTAATATTGTCAATTTCCGCTACTTTTCGTTTATCGATATCCAAATGAGTCCCTCCCATTTTTGTTGGATTACCCTGCGCGTCTCTTTCCCAAACGCTACCCTTGGTGTAGACCCAAACATAATGGCCTGACTTATGCTTTTGTCTGAATTCAACTTCATAAAATGCCGATTCGCCAGAGAGGTGGGCAGAGAGTGACTTTTCCATTATTGCTCGATCATCACGTTGAACCAAAGACATAAATTTATCCTTTGTCACTGGGGTCAACTCTTCTTTAGAAAACCCTATGATCTCTGCCCATCGGTCATTAATTGTGGATATATCATCAATAATATCCAACTCCCAGGTACCGGCCTCCGTACTTGCAATGATATTCTGAGCAAAGGCTCTTTCTTTTTCTAGATTGAGTGTAGCAAGTTTTTGACTGGTAATGTCTAGGTGTGTACCCGCTGCTTTAAGTGGATTTCCGTCTATATCGCGTGATAGCACGCTCCCTATTGAGCGAATCCAAACCCAGTGTCCATCTTTGTGTTTTTGCCTGACTTCATTTTCTATAATTTCCTTTTCCTTAAACTTGCTCGCTTCGAATGTTTGCTTAGCAATTATTAGATCATCTAAATGTAAGCTGTTTTCCCAAGTGGCCAAGTTGGTCGGTTGAAGTTCACTTTTGGAATAGCCTATGATTTCCGCCCAGCGCTCGTTAATATCCAAGGTTTCGGTAGACCAATCATAAACCCAAGTTCCTACGCTGGTTGCCTTTATTATATTTTCTGCTCTATTTTTTTCCGCAATTAATGATTCTTGCAGCTTAAATGATTCTGTTACATCGATGGCTATTCCTCCTATTAGCCTTGTGCCATCTGGTAAGTTGATAGGAAACTTAACCTCATCAAAAAGACGATTGTCTAATTTTTTACTACTCCATCCGCTAATCTCGATTACACTGTTTTGTGTCAAGACCCAGTCATCTAACTGATCGAAATGCTCTGACTTTGCGCCGGCAAGGAGATTATTAACTGATAATTCTTGATAATCATCCTCTTTAATATCATAAATCTCCTTCTTCGCTGCATTTGCGAAAATATACTTTTTATTTTCATCCTTTAAGTAAACCAATGCCGGAATTTGATCAGTAAAACTCTTGAATAATGTCTCACTTTTGGCCAAATCTAGTTGTACCTTTTTCCGATCGGTTACATCTATCATTATACCCTTAATAGCCACAACCTCCCCGTTATGCTTATCTAATGTTACAATATTTCGAATCCAAATATAACTACCATCTTTCCTTTTAAACCGATAGTCAAAAGTATGATCCAAGCCTTTTTGAATTTTCAGCTTATATTGGGTGATGGAAGCCTCTCTGTCGTCAGGGTGTAAGCGACTAACCCAAAAATCAGGCTTTAGAATCTCTCTTGAATCGAATTGAAAAATGTCCTTTGACTTCTCGGAAACAAAAATAAAATTGAGCGTTTCTGGATCTCCTTCCCAGACCACCCCTTCGATGGTATTGAGCAGAGACTCGTATTTATCCTTCCCAGCCAAAAGTTCATCTTGAGCGAGTTTAATTGAAGTAACGTCTGTTACAATTGTATCCCAAATAATATCCCCGTTCTCATCTTTAAATGGCTTCCCTCTACCATTAAGCCATTTGGTTTTTCCCGAAACGGTCTTTATCCTCCAGGTATGATCCCATAAGCTTTGAGTTTCACTCGAATGGGTAATTGACGAATTCATTTGCTCTTCATCCTCGGGATAGACCATTTCCCCCAAACGAGGAAGATCAAATACCTCATCAACATTTAACTCCCAAATATCGGACGCTCCATTACTTACATACAGCACCTCGTCTGCTCCATTCACTTTGAGTTTATACTTAACCACCGCGCCCGGAACACTATTAATCAACCTTCGCAGCTGATCCTCACTTGCCGCTAACAATTGCGCCGCTTTATACCTTGGGGTTACGTCATTTTGTATGCCTATAAAGCCTTCAATATCACCCTCCGCGCTAAGTATTGGATCAATTTTTAATTCATTCCAATATCTTGATCCGTCTTTTCTGTAGTTTACTAATTCTACTCTTATGGATTTTCGCGCTATCAGCCCCTGCCGAATTTGTTGTCTCGTTTCCTGACTTGTCTCTGAGCCTTGTAAAAAGCTACCGGGTCTTTTGCCTATAATTTCTTCTCCTGAATACCCAGTTAACTCTTTGAAAGCATCATTGGCCCACATGATTAGGCCAGTTTCATCAGTAATCAATACCCCTTCTTGGGTATGGCTTGCTACAAGCGATAAGGTGTGTAGTTCTTCCTGTGTCCTCTTTCTTATTGAAATATCTTGAATAGTGCCAATCAGCCTAATCACATTACCCTGTTCGTCGAGATCCAAGTTGCCCAGTCCGTGCACCCAAATTGACTCGCCAGATTGCTGCTTTACTATTCGATACTCTTTGTCAAATTTTATTTGCTCAGTTAAAACATCATTGAGAAAGTAATCATGCATAGCCTCTTTAAAGTCTTCATGCAGTAATGCAAGCCAACCATCTATATCTCTAGTATAACTATCGTCAATTCCAAAAATCAGATTTAATGCTTCTGAGCTACTCCATTCCCCTTTTTCAAGATCCAGCACATAGTGACCAAGTTTGGCAATTTTCTGTGCGTCTTTTAGCTCGCTTTCTCTTTGAATTAGTTGCTGGTTTTTATCGAATCCTTCTGTGACATCAAAAGTTATTGACCCTATCAACTCGTTAGATAATTTGAATTTGTATTCTTCAAAAACCTTATCGATTGCCGTATCCCTGAATTGTGAAAAAATAGTTTCTCCGCTTTCATTTACATGCCAATCATTGCTATTGACTAGTTTCAACGGCTCTGGTAGGACAAACTCTTGCGCAGTTGCCCCACAATACTCCTCTTGATCCACCCCCCATGACAAGAGCTCATTGGTGTTTCCAAAAATATGTTTCCCACCCGGTTTTTTAATCGAAACTCTTGCGGGAATACTATTGGCAAATTTTTTTAAAATCTCCTGCTCCTCAATTAATGCGTGTTGTACCTTCTTCAAATTGGCATTAGACAATGCTTGATTGACGATGTTCCCAATTGAGCTAATAACACTTTGCTCTTCGATGGTCCAACTCCTGAACAAGAAACTTTCAAAACATATAATTCCTTTAAAATTTGCGTCGTTTAGAATCTGAATATCAATAAGACTCTTTAACCCAAATAATTTGAAATAGACATCATTGAATTCTGATGTTCGAGGATCCTCCTTGACCTTTGAAACTGCGACTATGTGTTCATTCTTAATAGCCTTGAAATATCGCGGATGCGACTTCTCTGAAATGAAAAAATCCCCATCTTTATGCCTTTTCTTTGAATCATAGTTACATACAATACCATTTTTCAACTGATCATAACTCCAGTAACTGCAAAAGTCAACATTCAATAATCTGGCTGCTTTAGTCACAACTAATTGAACAAAGTCATCAAAATCCATATTGACCAAATGACTTTTTCTAGATATTTCTAATAAAAAATCATTGGAATCGAGCGCGAAACTTTCTCTTTTTCTTGATTCCGTGACATCCCTTGCAACTGCATAAATTAACCCTCTTTCCTCATCAAAACTGGAATTCCATTCTAAATTGACATAGCCGCCTTTCCTTTTCCTATATCTATTTTCAAAATGAATAGTCTTGGAAGTGCCCTTTAAATAATCATCAATCTTAGCTTGAGTAGCTGGCAAGTCTTCAGGATGGACAAATTCAATAAATCGTTTTGATTTTAATTCTTGCAGGGTATACCCTAAAAGGACCGACCACTTAGGGTTAAGTTCTACGAAATAACCATCCAAGCTAATGACGGCTATAAGATCGCTCGAAAACATGAAAATATTTTCAAACTTCTTTAATAACTCATGCTGATTATGCCTTGCAGAGATATCTCGAACAACACATTGAATCGATACTTCACTTTCCATACCAATCCTAGACGCAATGATATGCGCTCGAAAAACAGTACCGTCTTTCTTTTTCAAATCGTTTTCAAAGTCAACACGACCTTCTCTTAGCACTGTCTCAAAACCCTTTTTCCCTATTTCTCTACTGAGACTGGTTTCCGCTCTTATATCTTGGATCGCTAGGTTATTAAAATCTTCCTCAGAATAACCAAGCAACGTTGAAAAATTAGCATTTACTTCTATAAAACGGCCCTTATCATTTGTGACCGCTACACCATCTCCTGAATATTCGAATAATTGGCGAAAGCGCGCCTCCTTTTTTAATCTTTCAATCTCTAATTTTCTCCGAGTCGTTATATCATGAACTAAAACACATATACCAATCACAATTTGGCCTTTGCTAAGAACAGGACTGTATTTATTCTCGTAATAAAATCGATTTATTTTTTCGTCTCCATATTCTTCCTCACATGAAAATGATTCACCCCCAAGCACGTTATCAAAATTAATCTTCGCCTTTTCTCTATCATCCGACGATTTGATATAATCGAACATACTGACTCCAATCTGAATGTCGACGCTCCAGATCGCGTGCATAACATCCGAATGCTTTTTATTGAAAAAAGTGTACTTATATTCAGTATCGAGTGTAAATATGACTAAATCGGCTCCATTAAAAACATTTTGGAAAAACTGACTATTATCAGCCCCCTCAAATTGATCAAACATTGAATATTAGCTTGTAGTTAAATATTCAATATACCAATATCAAGTATGACTATTCTTATTAATTCACATTTTTAAGTATTCCCTTAAAGAATATTTAAAGGAATTAACTGTCGTTTGGAACGAAGGTATTTTACGGTTAGTCCTAAAGCGGAACTATGAAATTATATTTTCTATCAGCCTCGCAGCTAATCTTGCAGTCATGTGGTCCAAATCATATTCTGGATTGAGCTCTACAATGTCGGCACTCACTAACTTATTTGTACTCTTCAACCAAAGACATATTTTTAAGATTATATCGGGGCTAAAACCCATAGGAGAAGGAGCACTAACCCCAGGTGCAAAAGCGGAAGAAAAACCATCCAGATCTATGGTTAGATAGAGAACGTCTATTTTAGCTACGAAATCAGTCAATTTGATTTCAATATTTTCCCAATTGCGCATATTAACTTCCTCCGCATACAAAAAATGGATGTTCTTTTTTTCGGCATATTGAAAAAGCTCAACATTATTTGACGGTTTCTGAATACCAAGACAGCAGTATTCAACATTCATATCTTCTTCCAATATTTGATAAAAAGGCGTGCCAGAGGTTCTTTCTTTTTCCGCCTTTCGTAAATCAAAATGGGCATCCAAGTTCAAGGTTCCAATACGCTTTTTAGCACCCAAAGCACCTCTAATACCTTTGAAGTGAGCATATGCTAAATCATGGCCCCCTCCTAATACGATTGGAAAAACTCCTTTGGAGATTAGGCTTGAAACAGATTTAGAAATGAGTTTATGTGTTTTTTCCAAATGGCCGTCTTCACAAATCACATCCCCAAAATCGACAACTCTTTTATTTGTGCTTTGATGCCAAGCCATGCCAGCCATCATTTGCCTCATCGCAGCAGGACCACCAACAGCACCTGCGCGACCTTGGTTTCTAATGACTCCTTCGTCTCCCTGATAACCCAAAAGACCAAATACCTGCTTATCTGAGTCTTCACTGAAACTGTCGATATCAACAAACGCTACATTTTGGTACCAATATAAAGGTTTATCTGATTGACGTCCAGTCCATAATGAGGAAATAGGTGCTTGGTATCTTGGCATAATTTTATCCAAATAATTCGGAATTTATTTATTTACATGCAATCTAGGAGATCATTACACAAATAAGTGCCTTGAAAAGCATCAGATTTAGTGGAATCTATAGTCCCCAGATTAGCCTTTTTTTATAAGTTTAACGCTTTGATTTATCGTCGATTGGTTAATCAAAAACCTCGGAGTAAGCACGAAGTATGAAGTTGGATCATTTCTTCTGATACGATGCAAGCATCGAGGAATACAACCCACAATAGGAGATTAAGACAGGGTATGAATAAAGCGGCTCAAATATTGTCTATAAGATCATCTTCAACCAGATTGGGTAGCGTCACTTTTAACTGTGGTGTACGCTTCATCTCTCGCTCAATAGCAAACCTAGCCTCTTCATTTCTCGCCCAACTTCGCCTTGCAATTCCATTATTTACGTCATAAAAAAGCATGTTTTTCAGCTTCCGGTTAGCGTCAGTACTTCCGTCGAGTACCATTCCAAAACCCCCATTAATTACCTCTCCCCAGCCTACTCCTCCTCCATTATGAATAGAAACCCAAGTAGCTCCTCTGAAACTATCCCCAATAACATTTTGAATGGCCATATCCGCAGTAAACTGACTTCCATCATAAATATTGCTGGTCTCTCGATAAGGGGAATCTGTGCCAGATACATCATGATGGTCTCTCCCCAAGATCACCGGAGCTGATAATGTGCCAGCATCGACTGCCTTATTAAATTCTTCTGCAATCCGCATTCTGCCTTCCGCATCCGCATACAAGATTCTAGCCTTAGAGCCAACCACCATATTATTGGCTTTGGCAGAACGAATCCAGGTAATATTATCCTGCATCTGCTGCTGTATTTCGACTGGCGATTCCTTCATGAGCTCTTCTAAGACAGCTGCCGCTATTTCATCTGTGATATCAAGGTCATCCTGACTTCCAGAACTACAAACCCAACGAAACGGGCCAAAACCATAATCAAAACACATGGGGCCAAGTATGTCCTGTACATAAGATGGATAGCGAAACGTCAACCCATCTTCCTTCATGACATCTGCGCCTGCGCGAGAAGCCTCTAACAAAAATGCATTTCCATAATCGAAAAAATACGTTCCTTTTGCAGTGTGTTTGTTGATCGCCGCTGCATGCCGAACCAATGATTTCTTTACATGTATATTGAACTTTTCAGGGTCTGATTTGATCAAGTCGTTTGACTCCTCATAGGATAGACCCGCTGGATAATAGCCGCCAGACCAAGGGTTGTGTAAGGACGTTTGATCTGATCCGAGTTCTATATAAATGTTTGACTCCTCAAACTGCTCCCAGACATCCACTACATTACCTATAAAAGCAATAGAGACAACCTCCTCGTTTTCCTTCGCCTTGATTACTCTATGAATTAGTGTGTCGATATCATCAATCAATTCATCAACCCAGCCTTGATCAAATCGCTTTTTCGCGGCATGCGCATTGACCTCCGCACAAACGGTCACACATCCGGCAATATTACCGGCTTTCGGTTGTGCACCACTCATGCCTCCCAAACCAGCGGTAAGAAATATCTTGCCACTGGAAGACGTGCCTTTTTTCAATATTTTACGAAACGCATTCATGACCGTGATGGTCGTACCATGAACAATTCCCTGTGGGCCAATGTACATGTAAGAACCTGCCGTCATCTGACCGTATTGTGTCACACCTAATGCATTAAACTTTTCCCAATCATCCGGTTTGGAATAATTTGGAATCATCATTCCATTGGTAACCACCACGCGAGGCGCCTCTTTTGATGATGGAAACAGCCCCATCGGATGACCAGAATACATATGTAAAGTTTGCTCATCGGTCATCTGTGCCAAATAACTCATGGTGAGTAAGTATTGTGCCCAATTTTGAAAAACGGCTCCATTACCCCCATAGGTGATTAATTCGTGTGGATGTTGCGCTACAGCTGGATCAAGATTATTTTGAATCATCAACATAAGTGCGGCAGCATGTAGAGATACCGCGGGATATTCATGAATTGGCCGAGCTTTGATCTCATAATCAGGTCGAAAGCGATGCATGTAGATGCGACCGAAAGTCTCCAATTCTGCTAAAAATTCTGTGATTAACTCTTTATGCCATGTTGCGGGAAAATATCTCAGCGCATTTCTTAACGCTAACTTTTTCTCCGCGTGAGACAGAATACTCTTACGCGCAGGAGCATGACTCACGGAATGGTCAATATCCCTTTTTGCGGGCATTTGCGCTGGAATACCCTGTCTGACTTGTTGGTGAAAATCATTCATAATTTAACTAATTTCCCGTTTTTAATAACATTAGCAGGTTTCATCTTCCCTTGTTGGTATAAGATTTCATTGTATTGAGAAGTAGCAAATACAAGAAAATCTGCTTTCAACCCTGGCTTTAAAATACCTCGATCTTGCAGGCCTAATGCCTTTGCTGCCCTCACCGTGATGCCTGCGAGCACTTCCGTATTGGAAAGTTTCTGAAACGTCCCTAGAATCGAAGCTTGTAACAACAAGTCCCCCATTGGAGCAGAACCGGGATTCCAATCAGAGGCTATAGCCAACTGCCCACCTTGATCAAGAATTGCTCGAGCTGGTGTAAATGCACATCCCAAACCTATAGAAGCCCCCGGCAAGGCAGTAGAGATTACTT
Source organism: Cyclobacteriaceae bacterium (assembly GCA_047635055.1). Lineage (GTDB taxonomy): Bacteria > Bacteroidota > Bacteroidia > Cytophagales > Cyclobacteriaceae > JAVJRN01. The sequence continues at coordinate 14,547 of JBLIIJ010000060.1, forward strand.
CACTTTTGGCCAACTTAGTAATCTCTTCCGATCCAGACACTTCCAAATGATCGGCACTTTTAGCACCCATTTTAATGGCTAACGCACTACCTCCTATATGAAACTGATCGGCATGAATAGTAATGTCAAAACCAAGGGATTGTGCCTTTTCCAAATACACTTTTGCTACCTCTTGACCAAAAGCACCTTCCTCCACGAAAATATCGACTCGGTTTGCTAAATTCTCTTCTTTTAATAAAGGGAAAAGGTTTGTTGAAATGAGCTCAAGATAGGCTTGATGATCCCCTTCAAAATCCTTTGGTTTAACATGTGCGGCCAGACAAGTCGAAATCAAATCAGCAGTTGTTTCTTTTTGAGCGTCTTTGATAGCTCTAAGCATTTTCAACTCTTGCTCCACACTTAGACCATAGCCACTTTTCACTTCAATAGTGGTGACTCCCTCAGCCAAATGTCTAGCTGCCCTTTCAGCAGTTTTGTTTGCTAATTCTTTTTGTGAACAAGATCGAGTAGCCGTGACCGTATCCCAAATCCCTCCACCTGAGCTGGCAATTTCAAGGTAAGATTGCCCTGCATTACGCATCGCATAGTCCATCGCTCTCGATCCTCCAAAGCAAATGTGTGTATGACTATCTATAAATCCTGGCAATGCGACCGTTGGCTCGTCAAAACTCACATACTGATCTGCTTGACCTGACAATGCCTCCAACTTGTCGATCGCCAAAACAAGTCCATCTGACACGAGTATACACATGTCTGAAAGCACCTCCAATTGATCATCCTTCATTGCTCCCCTTTCAGGAAGCTTGTCCATGGTCAGCAACTGTGTAAATGGACCGTACAATATTTTTTCTTGCATATTATTATCTCGTGCTTGTTAGGAAACCATACTCTTTATTGTGTTTGATTCTTTTGAGATCGCTTTTTTGCGTGATTAGCTCGCTAATCCCATTTAATGAATCTCAAAAAGATCTGAAAATGGATTCGTTGAATTTGGATTATACGTCAGCCTTTTCAGATGCCCCTCACTCACCATCATAATGGCTTCTTCCATGTACTCACTCATGATTTGGTCTTTCTCCAAATGCGGAATACTTTCTCTTACATATTGATGGACTTTGGCCATATATCTGCTAGACGCTAACGGCATATGAAAGTCTAGTGCCTGCGCAGCGCAGAAGAGCTCAATTCCTAATATTTTTTCGGAGTTCCCAATCACCTGAAGTGCTTTTCTGGCACTTATTGAGCCCATGCTGACATGGTCCTCCTGACCCAATGAGGTAGGAATAGAATCTGCACTTGCCGGAAAGCATAGTCCCTTATTTTCACTGGCCAACGCAGCAGAAGTATACTGTGGAATCATAAAGCCTGAATTAGTGCCCGTCTCCTTCAGTAATAATTTAGGTACACCCGGTGTGTCTCCTTCCAATGATAGATACGTTCTTCTATCTGAAATATTTCCGATTTCAGAGCAAGCCAAACAAGCATAATCTAGCGCCATAGCTAAAGGTTGTCCATGAAAATTACCGCCACTTATCGTGTGATCTACGTCAAACACTACCGGATTATCCGTCACCGCATTGAGCTCAATTTCCAGCAAATCCTTCAAATGAAGCCAGCTGGCTAATGAAGCACCATGCACCTGAGGAATACATCGCAATGAGTACGGATCCTGCACTCTGGCACAGTTAGTATGAGACTGCACCACTTCAGAATCTTCTAATAATTCCAAGACAAACTGGGCAACATATTGATTGGCCGGAAATGGTCTCAACTCATGAAGTTCTCTGGAGAATGGCTTAACCGAACCAAGCAGGCCTTCAATCATCATAGCACCTGTCACATTCGCCGAGGTAATTAAATTATACATTTTTTCAACCACCAAAACGGCATGCGCAGCAATGAACTGGGTACCGTTAATCAGGCCTAAACCTTCTTTTGGAGAAAGCTGTAAGGATGTCATCTCGTGGTGCGACAATACTTCAGCTGAAGTATATTTTTTACCTGCCACTTTAACATAACCCAAGCCTATCAATGGCAGAAACAAATGGGACAATGGTGCCAAATCACCTGATGCGCCAACAGACCCTTGAGAAGGTACCACTGGAATGATGTCTTGATCAATATGCCAAATGATTCGATCTAAAGTTGATTCCTGCACTCCTGAAAAGCCTTGAGCCAGCGCCTGAACTTTTAAAATCATCATCAGCTTACTAATGATATCATCGATCGGCGCACCTAGACCGACTGCATGACTCATCAAAATATTGTGTTGGAGCTCCGTGGTTTTCTCCTTAGAAATCATCGTCGTGCACAAAGGACCAAATCCCGTATTTATCCCATAAACAGCCTTATCGCCATCAGCAATCTGCTTAACAATGCCCGCACTACGAATAATTTTCTCGCGAGTCATCTCATCAATGACTCCCTGACTTGCTCCTTGCGCTATGGCCAGCGCCTTCCCTGCAGTCAGTTTATCTTTCCCATATCTAAAAATTGTGCTCATAAGCTATGACATTAAAAATTCTAGGTCAAAAGTATCAGCTATATTTGATAACTAGAAATACCATTTATGTCAATATTTAATAACTATGAGTTATCAGATAGAACTAAGACACTACAGATATTTTAAGGCTGTAGCTGAAGAATTGAATTTTCGAAAAGCTGCCAGTAAGCTTTTCATCTCCCAACCGGGCCTCACTCGCCAGATAAAACAGCTGGAAGAAGCGCTTGGTGCGCAACTTTTTGACAGAGACAAAAGAAATGTTCAGCTAACGACCGCTGGAATCTATTTACTCAAAGAGGTAGAGGAAATTACCAACAAGCAAAAGACCATTTTATCGAATATATCGCTGATTGCTAAAGGCGAAATGGGGGAAATCAATATTGGCTTCCTGGGTTCCGCCATTCACAGCATACTTCCTGAATTCCTCCTTGACCTGAATACCCGTTTTCCAAAAATTCATACCTCCTTAGAGGAAATGAATAATGCTGAACAGATAGAAAAAATATTAAACGGTAAAATTGATCTTGGCTTTGTAAGAATGGATAAGGTGCCTTCTGGTATACATGTTTTTCCAGTTCATGAAGATTCTTTCACGCTTGTGCTGCCACAAAATCACGAAATAGATATGGAAAATTTCACAACTATGAAGGTCCTTGAAAGAGAACCCTTCATCCTGTTTTCGAGTGATTATAGTCCGCAGTATTTTGACAAAATAACCAGTATATGTGAAGACGAGGGATTTAGCCCTATGGTTTCTCACAAGTCTGTACATGCTTTTACAATATTCAAATTAGTTGAACAAGGTCTTGGAATAGCTATTGTACCTACCTCCCTTAAAGCAGGCTATGACCTTAACATTAAGTTCATAGAACTGAAGAATATTGCGCAAAGAACCATTCTCTCTGCTATTTGGCCCAAAGAGAACACTAAGCCATTCATGCCAAAAATCATTGATCTGATCACTCAGACCTGATTTTGGGGATAAATAGGGGACATTTTCTACAACAATTAGTTAATAAAAATACCATAGACTGGGTATTCCTATTCGGACAGACTGCCGCTATCTTTACTATAGTTATTTATTAAAACTATACAGCTATGTTAACTTCAATCATCGGAATCGTACTTCTTATCACATTATTTGCTATTGGAAAATACGTGAAGGCAGATAAGGCTTGATAACGCAATTTTTCACGCTACAAAGCTGACTTATTCCTTTACGCTATATGACAGGACTGAGAGTATCCTTGTACGGAATTAACTCAAATATTTTCCAAGATATCTTCAACCATTTTGCTAGAGCAAAAAAAAAGACTCACCAAATTGATGAGTCTCTTTCTTGTAAGTTTGTCAAGCTTATTCCTCCTCTAAGAAAGGATATCCAAATTCCGTAGGTGTAACGAATGTTTCCTTTATCGTTCTACCACTTACCCATCTAAGCAGATTCATTGGTGATCCCGCCTTATCATTGGTACCAGAACCTCTAGCTCCACCAAATGGTTGCTGACCAACTACTGCTCCCGTAGGTTTATCATTGATATAGAAATTACCAGCAGCGTTCACCAACTTTCTAGCAGCTAATTCAATAGCATATCTATCCGTTGAGAAAATAGCTCCTGTCAAAGCATATTCAGAAGTTTCATCTACCAAGGTCAATGTTTCTTCAAATTTATCTTCGTCATATACATATATCGTCATCACAGGTCCAAAAATCTCCTCACACATAGTCGTGTATTTCGGATCTGAGGCTAGTAAAACTGTCGGCTCTACAAAATAACCTACAGAGTCATCATAATTCCCACCGAATAACACTTCAACGTTCTCATCTTTTTTTGCTTGGTCGATATAGTTGGCTATTTTATCAAAAGATCTTCTATCAATAACGGCATTGAAAAAGTTAGTGAAGTCTTCTGGCGGCCCCATCTTAATCTTTTTAAGATCAGCACCAATATATTTTTTTACATCTTCCCATAAGTTAGATGGGACGTAAGCCCTTGAAGCAGCGCTACATTTTTGTCCTTGAAACTCAAATGCACCACGGACGATACCAGTGGCCAATTGTTTTGCATTGGCAGATTTATGTGCAACGATAAAATCTTTACCACCAGTCTCTCCAACAATTCTTGGATAAGTTCTGTAATGGTCAAGGTTCTGACCGATCGTTTTCCAAAGTGACTTAAAGACAGCCGTACTTCCTGTAAAATGAAGGGCTGCAAAATCACGATGCTTGAAAATGACATCACCAGCAACAGGCCCATCAACGTATATCAAATTGATAACGCCATCAGGCAAGCCTGCTTCTTGGAATACTTTCATAATAACTTGTGCGGAATACACCTGCGTATATGCTGGCTTCCAAATACAAGTATTTCCCATCAATGCTGGCGCTGCTGTTAAGTTTCCAGCAATGGAAGTAAAGTTGAACGGCGTGACTGCAAACACAAATCCTTCGAGGGGACGGTATTCCAATCTATTCCACACACCTGGACTAGATTCTGGTTGATCCTCATAAATTTGCTGCATAAAGGAGGCATTGAACCTCAAAAAGTCGATAAACTCACAAGCAGCATCTATTTCTGCTTGAAAAGGACTTTTTGATTGCGCCAACATAGTAACCGCATTAATCTCCGCTCTATATGGACCTGCCAATAACTCGGCGGCTTTCAAAAAAATACTTGCACGATGTTCCCAACTAAGGTTCGCCCATGCATCTTTCGCTTCCAATGCCGCGTCGATAGCCATTTGCACGTGAGTGGCATCACCTTCATGAAAATACCCCAACGTGTGTTTATGATCATGGGGTGGAGACATTCTTATTTCCGTCCCTGTACGAACCTCTTTTCCTCCTATATACATAGGAATATCACGTTGCTCTGCTCTTGCTTTTTTAAGCGCGATTTTTAAAGCTTTTTTCTCTGGACTCCCAGGAGCATAAGAGAGTATGGGCTCATTTACCGGGGTGGGTATATAATAATTTCCTTTTGACATAATATCTTTCGTTTTCGGGTTAGAATAATTCCTTCTTTCGCTATACCAAAAACAATGGCTTTAGCTCAATCTCAGATCCTCAAAAATTGATCTTAGTTACGGTCTACGCACTTGTTTTTAATTACTGGCGCAAAGTTACTCATCGCTGAAGAGAATTTCAGAGCAAGCGCATTAATTCAGGTAAATGTTCGATCTGAATTTCACATGTGGATTTATAGCTCATTCCGGGATTAAAAAAAACAGGCCTTATTCCTGCATTTTGAGCTCCTTCTATGTCAGCAGTATGATTATCTCCAATCATAAGGACATCTTTTGCCCCACAACCAACCTTCGCCAACGCATAATCATAAATCTCCTTAGAGGGTTTTTTGTGCCCTGTAGTTTCCGAAGTAATGACTTCTTCGAAATAAGGAGCCAGACCACTTAATGCTAATTTAATTTCTTGCACATCATCAAATCCATTCGTAATAATGCTCATGCGATATTTGTGACGTAAATAATCGAGCGTCATCATTGCACCATCCATTAGTCGGGTCTGCCGGGGACAGTGATAAATAAAATGGTGGCTCATATCAGTGCTGATATCCATCTTGGTTCCAGCGCAAGCTTTTAATACATTGACAAATCGCTGGTCTCTTATATATGTCCGGTCGATTTCACCCAAATTATAGGCATGCCAGAGCTTGGCATTCTCCTTAAAGTAAACTTTCAAAAAACCCTCTCTGGAGGTGTTGGTATTTTCGGCAAGTTGAAAATCGTCATACATCTCATTTAACACTTTCCTAGCATTGAAATCGTAATCCCATAATGTGTGATCGAGATCAAAAAAAAGATGCTTTATATTTTTCATATTACTATAATTACCGGCAGACAAATTTGTTTCTTAATAAGACCAAAATACCAAGTCTAAGCCAGATTTTGAATAATTAAGATTTTTTAACAAGGTGTATTTTAAGTATTATTTAAGCCCGATAGCCTTTGGCTACCAGCTTATTTGAGGCCAACTCTCTATTACTATTCATCACCTTGCATACTTCCAAATCCTTGGTTAATTGTGCATCTTTTTGAAGAAAGTTAAAGATCTGCGCGACCATGTCATAAACCTCGTCTTTCAGGCTGTAAAGCACCCATTGGTCCTTTTTCGAGGCGTTTACCAATCCGGAATTTTTCAAATAACTAATATGCCTTGATGTTTTAGTTTGCGTGAAATCTAGTATCGATTCCAGATCAGAAATGGACAATTCTTCATTGTTGTATAGCAAGTGAATGATGCGCACCCGAGACTCATCAGCGAACGATTTGAAGATCTGAGTCCCGTATGTAAGACTGAAATTTTTTAACCTCATAACAGATATTGGTTACTTTTGACAAAAATTAAACTTTTTGCGTTAAAAAGGTTTATAACTCAAAGACTTTAGGCTTGATTAGAAATATTTTTTTTACAATCGCATTGCTTACAGGCCTGTTATTACAGGCTCAAGATGATGGTATGTCCTCTACCATCATTCAATTTACGGGTGTCATCTTTACCCAAGATTCGACTTCAGTTGTTCCTGGCGTACATATTTATTTGCCGAAAAATGGAAGAGGAACAACTTCTAATCCTTATGGATTCTTTTCATTGCCAGTGCGTGAGGGAGATAGCATTATTTTTAGTGGTGTCGGCTTGAAAAAAAGATCTTTTATCATCCCAAAACATGAAGAAGAGTTTAGTCTCAAACTCCTACTTACCATGGAAGAGGATATTACTTTTCTCGAGGAAGTAGAAGTATTTCCTTATCCAAGCGAAGCGATGTTTAAAGAAGCTGTCTTGTCTCTTGAACTTCCATACCAAAAAGAATTTGATAATATGAATGGCTGGCTAGCACAAGAATATATGCGGAAAGCATATTCAGGTTTGTCCTCTGGCGGAAGTGGTAATTACGATTATCAAATGTATCAGCAACAACGAGCCATTGCCGATAAGTATAACCGACCTGCCAACAATCTCCTCAATCCATTTGCTTGGGCAAGGGCCATTCGCGATTTAAAACGTGATAGTAAATAGTAAATAGAAATCTTTCTCTCTAGGTAAAAAAGCGATATGTTTCAAGATCGTTTGTGGAGCCAACCTTCGTCCCTCAGGTCAGAGAAATCATCAGCGTACGGCATGCAGGCATCCCTTCAAGAGTGTCCGACAGAAGCAGAAAGGTAAAGATGGTGTGAATCTTAATCGAGAAAAGAATGACAACAATCGCGCAATGAAAAACATCGCACAGATGTCAAATTACCACTATTTACCAGAACTAAAGACTAAAAATCGTCCTCAGCAATTCATTACGGCACAAGCAGGAATCCCATCGAGGTAGAACCAGAATACTCACGTGATGCTATTCTCAACCAAACTCAGCAAATCGATATTTGTCTGATGTAAACACCAAAAAAAATCCTGACCACAAGTGAATGGGATCAGGATTTTTAAATAAGCTTTCAACCCTCCGTACTAAGATTGCTTTTCTGCATAATCTTTTACGGCGTTCCATACACGAAACGTGTTTTTGTAGCAAATCTTCGCAATATCTTCTTCCGTGTAACCTCTTTTCAATAATTCGAAAATCACATTTGGATACATAGAAACATCCTTCAATCCATTAGGTAAGCTATTACCTACACCATCAAAGTCAGACCCAAAAGCCACATGATCAATGCTCGACAAAGCAACCACATTGTCTATATGATCCGCAACGATTTTCACATCTGCGTATACATCATTATCTACTGCATATTTAAATGCATAAGCCTTATACGTAGAGTCAGCATCTGTTAATCCATTTTGTGCTTTGTAGTTTACCAAATGCTCATCCATCGACTTAAAGCGATCTCTTGATTCTTTTGACAAGAAAGTAGAACCAAAATTAATGTGAATTACACCACCATTCTCCGCCAATACTTTGATCATATCATCAGACATATTACGCTCAAAACCAGGGGTATATTTTCTACAAGAACTGTGTGAGGCAATTGCTGGAACTTTGACAATCTTCATTACATCATAAAATGCGCTATCCGAAACGTGTGAAATATCCACCATGATACCGACTTTGTTCATCTCCATGACCACTTGCTCTCCAAATGGACTCAAGCCATTCCAAGTACCCGTGGTATCATACGAAGAATCAGAAATTTGATTATCCGTAGCATGCGTCAAAGTAACATATCTAATTCCTCTATCGAAAAAGTACTTTACGTTGGCCAAGTCATCTTCGATAGGTGCTCCATTCTCCATTCCCAATGGAAGAGAAATCAATCCTTTTTTGAAATTCTCCTCCACATCGGCAGGGGAAGTAGCCATCGCAAATAATTCAGGATAGTTTGTCGGCAATTTCTCCACCATCGTAATTAATGAATCTGCAAATCTCTTGGCTCCACCAGTCACTTGATAAGTAGATGGAATATAGATAGACATGAATGGAGCATCGAGTCCTCCGGTTTTTGACTTAGGGTAATCGAAATTGCCCTCCGTTTCGCCAGATACATCCATGATTTCTTTGCGAAGCATGAATCCAGCTTTTTTCATTCTATATGGCAAGTCCACATGTCCATCAACCATGATGTATTCATGAGCCAAGTCATCCGCCAGTTTCATTAGTTCGTCATCCGTTGGTGGAGTCGCTTTTTCCTCTGGAGCTGAACATGCAAGCATGGTCAAGGCCAGTAAAAATGATAATATTCTTGTCATTGTCTGTTTAGTTAGATTTTCTAAGTTGCAAATTATGGATTAAAAATTCTCTGAAAAAATCATTGATATAAAAGGTTATGTATATCCGCTCCCCTACATTCAAATAATAGGTGAGAATTGTGCTTTCTGATACCAACATCCCCTTAGGATACAACAGAAAAGCTCTTAAGAAGAACGTAAAAATTAAACGAAACAACCAGTATTCAACCACGGCCAAAGACATCAAATAGGATATCTCCTTTTAGTGAAAATGAAGTCTTTCGAGGAATG